>JAGBQS010000259.1 GCA_017632695.1 Bacteroidales bacterium | reverse complement strand
GAAGGCATCCATTACGTAGCAGTCAGCATATGAAGCGAGCTTCTTGGCAAATTCCTTCTGCTTACCCTTCATTTCCTTCTTGGCAGCATCGTATGCAGGATCTTCCTTATCGATTCCGACAGGCTTGCCCTCTTCCTCAGCATAGAAGCGGAGGTTCTCGAGCAGCAGAGCCTCGCCCGGCTTCAGGGCTGCAACCTCGGCATCGGCATTGGCGCAATCCTTAGCGAACTTGACAGGTACACCCAGAGCAGCGCTCACAGCGTCAACAATCTGGCCAAGGCTCAGTTCGGCCTTAACCTTGCCCTTAGGCTTGCCCATGTGGCTCATGATGATGAGGGCACCGCCCTTCTCGAGGATCAGCTTGAGGGTTGGGAGGGCACCCTTGATACGGGTGTCGTCGGTAATTTTACCATCCTGAAGAGGTACATTGAAGTCTACGCGTACGATAGCCTTCTTACCTTTGAAGTCATAATTCTTAATTTCCATAACGTTTTGATTTGTTATTAAAACAGTATAAATAAGTTTGTATATTTACAGATGTTTCTCGATTTCAGCCTCGATGGCCGACTGTGTTGCGGCTCCCACAATCTTGCCGACCTGCTGTCCGCCTTTCAGGAAAATCAGCGTAGGGATGTTGCGGATGTTGAATTCGGCCGACAGCTCTTCACCTTCATCGACATCATACTTGCCGATTACGGCTCTCCCTTCATACTTTTCAGCCAAAGCCTCGATGGTTGGGGCAATGCTCCGGCAGGGTCCGCACCAGGTTGCCCAAAAATCAATCACTACAAGTTTGTCGCCTGCGATCAACTCAGGCGCATTCTGATCGGTAATCTTCATTGCCATAATAATGATGTTTGGTTGATTTCTCCGCAAAGATAGGCAAAATTATAAGAGAATGACAATTTTTTCGGACATAAATTGTTTTTTTTCAGTTTTATTTGGAGATTTGATTAAAAATTGCTATCTTCGCAGCGCTAAATTGAAATCAGAATGCACAAAATAGAGATTTGTTTGACGCCGGCCCTGTTGAGCCAATACGAATTCAGCGACAGCGTGGTGGTAGTAACCGACGTGTTCCGCGCTACAACCACCATGTGTACGGCTTTTGCCAATGGGGCAGAGGCCATTATTCCGGTTGCCACCGAAGCTGAAGCCATCAGCTACAAGGCGATGGGCTACCTGACCGGAGCTGAACAGGATACCGAAAAGTACGGGTTTGCCGACTTCGGCAACTCGCCTTCTGAATATTCGGTTAAGCGGGTCAACAAACAGTCGCTGGTCATGCTGACCAGTAACGGCACCAAGGCCATCAAGGGCGCGCAGAACTGCTACCGGCTGCTCATCGGCGCATTCGTGAACCTGCAGGCACTGGCAAAACGCATTCAGGAACTGGACCGCGATGTGCTGGTGGTCTGCTCCGGATCCAACAGCCGCATCTGTCTGGAGGACTCTCTGTTTGCCGGCGCTCTGGCTTCGTCGCTGATTGCCGAGGAAGGCTTAGAGTCGGCCAGCGAAGCTACCCGCATTGTCGTAGCCCTGTGGCATCATGCCAATAGGGACTTCTCGCGCTTCCTGCTGCAGAGCGAGCACGCCAAGCGTCTGATTGACCACGGCTTCCGCAGCGACCTGAACTTCTGTCTGCGGAAATCCATTTTCGGCGTTGTTCCGGAACTGAAGGTCGATAAACTGGTGGTAGTGAAGCAGGACTGATTTCAGCAATTAATTACCGTTATGATCCAATTAGGCAAATATAACGAACTGACAATAGCCCGCGAGGTGGAATTCGGCATCTATGTGACCGACGGGGAAGGCATCGACATACTGATGCCTGCCAAATACGTGCCTGCCGGAGCCAAGGTGGGACAAACCATCCGCTGCTTTGTGTATCAGGACAGCGAAGCACGTCTGATAGCCACTACCGAGCGTCCTTATGCCCAGGTGGGTGAGTTTGCGTCGCTCGAAGTCCGCTCGGTGAACCAGGTGGGCGCCTTTGCCGATTGGGGAACCTCGAAGGAACTGCTCATTCCGCACCGCGAGCAGCCCAAGGAAATGGAGGAGGGTCGCCGATACATTATTTATATATATGTAGATGATGTGTCGGGTCGTATTGTGGGAACCGCCCGTCTGGATAAGTATCTGGACAACGTGCCGGCGCCCTACGAACCCAACGAGGAAGTGGACATCCTGGTGTGGAAACCTACGCCGCTGGGATATAAGGTGATCATCAACAATGCCCATACGGGTCTGATTTACAAGAACCAGATTTTCCGCAGCGTTCACATCGGCGAACACCTGCGGGCATGGGTGAAGGAAGTGCGCGACGACGAGAAGATCGACCTCTCCCTGCAGCCGATGGGCTACCGGCGGGTTATCGACTCGGCCGAAGCCGTTGTGCTAAGGGCGCTGCACCTGCACGGAGGCTTCCTGCAGCTGACCGACAAAAGCGATCCGGAGCTGATCACTGCGGAGCTGCAGATGTCGAAGAAGAACTTCAAGAAGGCCGTCGGCGCTCTGTACAAGCAGCAGCGCATCGTGCTCGAGGAAAACGGCATCCGGCTGACAGACGGCGATGCCGAATAACCGATCTGATACTTTGGGAAACGCGTCTGGGATAAAAACTGAAACACAGCTCTAAACATTAATAATTAACTCTAAACACTATGATTGAACTGAAAGGAATCCAGAAAACCTACCAATCGGCCACGCCTCTGCATGTGCTGAAAGGTATCGACCTTCACATCGGTGAAGGCGAGCTGGTAAGCATCATGGGTGCTTCCGGCTCAGGGAAATCCACCCTGCTCAACATCTTAGGCATCCTCGACGACTACGACGAGGGGACCTATTACCTGAACGGTACGCTGATTCGCAACCTGAGCGAAACGCGTGCTGCGGAACTCCGCAACCGTCTCATCGGCTTCGTGTTCCAGTCGTTTAACCTCATTACATTCAAGAACGCTATGGAGAATGTGGCGCTGCCGCTGTATTATCAGGGAGTCAGCCGCCGCAAGCGCAATGAGCTGGCGCTTGAGTATCTGGACATGATGGGACTGAAGGACTGGGCTGACCATTATCCGAGCGAGATGTCGGGCGGACAGAAGCAGCGTGTGGCCATTGCCCGTGCGCTCATCGCACAACCCAAAATCATTCTGGCCGACGAGCCGACCGGCGCCCTCGACAGTAAGACCACGCAGGAAGTGATGGATCTGCTGAAGAAGGTGAACCAGGAACAGGGCAAGACGGTCATCATCGTGACTCACGAAAAGGATATTGCCGACCAGACCGACCGCCTGATTCACATCAAAGACGGTCTGATTGTTGAATAGCAAAAGGGAACTGATTATGATTTTCGACAGTTTTTCGGAGGTTTATGTTTCAATGAGCCGCAACAAACTGCGCATCGCCTTGACCGGATTCAGTATCGCCTGGGGCATCTTCATGCTCATTGTGCTGCTGGGTGCGGGCAACGGTCTGATGAACGGTATGATGACGCAGTTCGGTGGCAGGAGCGTAAACCGTGTCACGCTTTGGCCGGGGTATGCCTCGGAGGCTTCGTACGGCCTGCCCAAATACCGGAGCGTGAACCTTGATGTGACCGATCTGGAACTGCTGTGCGACCGTTTCCCGCAGCAGATCGATGAGATCCAGCCGGTTTTCTCGGCCAGCGTGCTGGCCAGTGTGGGAACCGACTACCAGTCTTCGTCTATGGAGGGTATATACCCGTCGTACGTGCAAAGCAGCGGTTACCAGATTGTGGCAGGCAGAAGCCTGAACGAAATGGACATCCGCGAACGCCGCAAAGTGTTCCTGATGTGCGATAAGGATGCGGAGAAGCTGCTGGGCAGCGCTTCGGAATCGGTTATCGGAACGTGGGTGAAGATGTACGGCCTGCCTTTCCAGCTGGTGGGCATTTTCCATACGCAGGACCGTTACCAGAATTCGCCGCTGCTGGCTCCCATCTCCACCGTCGGCACGATCTATAAGCCGAACGGAGATTATTCGGAGATGCGCATGATTGTGAAGAACCTGGAGACGAAGGAGGCGAACGAGAATTTCAATAAAACGCTGCGCGAACTGCTCGCGAAGAAGCATAGGTACGACCCGTCCGACCGTTCGTGCATTTATATCTGGAATGCCTACGAGGACTACGTTCAGGCAAAGTCCATCTTTGCGAGCCTGCAGCTGTTCATCTGGCTGATCGGTATTGCTACCCTGATAGCCGGTGTGACGGGTATCTCGAACATCATGCTTATTACGGTACGCGAACGTACACACGAGTTCGGTATCCGAAAGGCATTGGGTGCACGTCCGCGCCAGATCATCGCGCTGGTCCTGCTCGAATCGGTGGCCATTACGCTGGTGTTCGGCTATGCGGGCCTGTTCTTCGGAATCGGCCTGACACAGCTGGTGGACTTTATCCTGCAGATGGCTGCCCAGACGTCCGAGTCGGAAATGCCTTTCCAGAATCCGACCGTCGACTTACCGATAGTTATGGCTGCAACCCTGGTGATGGTGGTGGCCGGCATCATTGCCGGTTATGTGCCTGCCAAGCGTGCAGTGAGTGTTAAACCCGTTGAAGCATTGGCAGCATCATGACAGAACTTTGGAACGAAATTTGGCAAACGATACGCCGCAACAGGCTGCGTTCGTTTATGACGGCCTTCGGTGTTTTCTGGGGGCTGCTGATGCTGATCCTGCTGGTGGGCTTCGGCGAGGGCATCTTCGGCGGTATTGTGGGAAGCCTGTCGTCCATTCCGAGCAACAGTATGTTCATGGGAGGTAACCATACCACAATGAGCTACAAGGGTTTCGGCAAGGGCCGCAGCATTGAGACCGACAACGATGACCTGCTGCTCATCCGCGAAGCGATGGGGAAGAAGCTGGAGTCGCTGACCCCGATGAACTTTGTGAACGGCAGCGGTCTTACCTATCAGGACCGGAAATACGATGCAACTCTGGTGGGCACGCACGGCAGTTATTACAATGTACTGCCGCAGCAGCTGCTGTACGGACGGTACATCAACGACATTGACCTGCACGAGCACCGGAAGGTTTGCGTGCTGGGTCTGGATGTGTACGAGACGCTCTTCCCCGGAGGCGGCGACCCTTGTGGCAAACTGGTCAAGGCAGGCGGTATCTACTACACCGTTGTGGGTGTGGTGAAGAAACTGTCGGCTTTGGTGAACCTGGGCGCCGACATCAACCGGTCGGTCATACTTCCGCTCTCAACCACTCAGCTTACCTATAATTTGGGCGATAACATCCATATGATTATTGTAACGCTCAAGGATCAGTACTCGGTTTCCGACCTGGAGGACAAGATCCTGAGCGGCCCGAAGGAACATCATTTTGTGCATCCGGACGACAAGACTGCCTTCTGGTCGTTTAACCTCAAGGAGGCGCTCGACAGTTTCAAGATGCTTTTTGCGGGCATTAATATCCTGCTGTGGATTGTGGGCTGCGGCTCGCTGCTGGCAGGTCTGATCGGTATCTCGAACATCATGCTGGTAACCGTTAAGGAACGTACGCAGGAGATAGGTATCCGACGGGCGCTGGGCGCCAAGCCGTTTACCATCCTCTCGCAGATTCTGGCCGAGAGTCTGGCGCTGACTATGGCGGCAGGTCTGGCGGGTCTGATGCTGGGTGTCTGGATCCTGCATCTGACGGATACCATCCTGAAGGCCAATCCGGCTTCGCCCGATGAGTTCAGCATGCAGAATCCGCACATCTCGTTCGGCGTTGCCGTTGCCGCCCTGGTGGTGATTGTGGCCGGCGGACTCTTAGCGGGTTCGATGCCTGCCCGACGGGCTATGAAGATCAAGGCCATCGAGGCCTTACGTGAAGAATAAACAATTAAACAGTCAAACAAATTCTAATAATCTAAAAATATAACTATGAAAAAGTTTTTGAAAATCGCATTGTGGTGTCTGGTAGGTGTTTTTGTGCTCTACACCTTCTATTTCCTTTGGAAGCAGTCGCAGCCGAAGGTAACGGTTTATGAACTGGTAACACCCGAAGTCAGGGATATCGTGAAGACGTCGGTGGCAAGCGGTAAGGTGGAGCCGCGCGACGAGGTGAACATCAAGCCCCAGATTCAGGGTATCATCACCGAACTTTACGTGGAGGCCGGCGATCAGGTGAAGACCGGCGATGCCATCGCCAAGGTGGCCGTGATTCCGGACATGTCGGCTTTGGCCAGCGCCCAGAGTCAGGTCCGGACCTCGAACCTGAACCTGCAGGAAACGGAACGCGAGCATGCGCGTCTGGAGAGTCTTTACCATAAGGGCGTTGTGAGCAAGGAGGAGTTCGAGCAGAGCCAGAACAATCTGGAGAAGGCCCGCGAGAGTGCCCAGGCTGCCCAGGATGCGCTCGATATTGTTACGGACGGCATCAGCAAGCGTTCGGGCAAAATCAATACGACCATTGTTCGAAGCACTATTTCAGGTACAATTCTCGAAGTTCCTGTCAAGATCGGTACTTCG
>JAGBQS010000023.1 GCA_017632695.1 Bacteroidales bacterium | reverse complement strand
GATTATTCGCGAGGAGGATGGCAAGATCCGTTTCATTGAGCCGGAAGGCAAGGAGGAACTGGCCGAGAACACTCCTGTCAGCATGAACATGTGGGCGCTGACCCCCGACTACTTCCAGTATTCCGAAGAGTACTTCGTTGAATTCCTGAAGGAACACGGACAGGAACTGAAGTCGGAGTTCTTTATTCCGCTCGTCATCGACAAGCTCATCAACTCGGGTAAGGCTACCTGCAAGGTGCTCGACACTCCATCCAAGTGGTTTGGCGTTACCTATGCTACCGACCGTCCTGCCGTTGTTGCCAAGTTCAAGGAACTGCATGACACAGGTTTGTATCCTGCCAAGCTGTTCTAATTCAGAAGCCTGAAAAAGGGAGTAAAAGTGTTTTTACTCCCCTTTTGCTATCCTCAAAACTCTTAACCGAAGAATGAAGAATTTCCTCCTTACATTTGCTATTTCAGCCTGTTGCATCGCTCCTGCTACGGCGCAACAGGCCGAATTGCCTTCGCGCGCCGAAATCCTGCAGCAGATGGAAAAAGTGAACGACTGGTTCATGAAACGTCACCCCGATCCCACCGTCAAGTCATTCGGCAAAGGCAAGTACCGCCCATCCAATCTTTGGACCCGTGCCGTTTACTACGAAGGCCTGATGGCCCTTTACGGCATCACTCCCAAGCAACAGTACTACGACTACACCTACCAGTGGTGCGACTTCCACAAGTGGACCGCCCGCAACGGCTCGACCACGCGCGATGCAGACGATTACTGCTGCGAACAGATTTACATCGACATGTACCGGCTGGCTCCCGAATCGTTCAAGCTGACCAATACGATCGCCAACTGCAACATGTATCTGAATACGCCCGACAATTCGGACTGGTGGTGGATAGATGCCATCCAGATGGGTATGCCCGTGTTTGCCAAATTGGGTAAAACAACAGGCAACGAAGCCTATTGGGACAAGGCTCACCAAATGTATATGTACACGCGCGATACTTTTGACGGAGGTCTGTGGAATGCCAAAGACGGTCTCTGGTGGCGCGATATGGACTTCAATCCTCCCTACCAGACCCCGCAGGGACGCCAATGCTACTGGAGTCGAGGTAACGGCTGGGTGGTAGCCGCCCTGTGCCGGGTTATGGACGAATTGCCAGCCTCGCACCCCTATTACAAGCAGTACAAGAAAGATCTGCTGGCTATGATTAAGAGTCTGAAGGGTCGTGTTCGCGAAGACGGCACCTGGAACTGCTCCCTCGATGATCCGGAAGACTTCGGAGGCATGGAGGTGACGGGTACCTCGATGTTCGTTTACGGAATGGCCTGGGCTGTCCGTCACGGATACGTAAAGGCCGACGAATACATGCCGGTTATTGCCAAAGCCTGGAATGCAATGGTAACACAGGCCGTCCATCAGGACGACGGAATGCTCGGCTTCCAGCAGGGAACCGGCAAGGAGCCCAAGGAATCCCAGCCTACGCTTTATGACAAGATTCCCGACTTCGACGATTTCGGTATCGGCTGTTTCCTGCTCTGCGGTGCCGAAGTGTACCGGCTTTCGGCCGGAGAACAGGGTGGCGGAGCCAAAAAGCTGAATGCAATTCAAAAATAACATCTCTCGTACATGAAGAAACTGACCATCGTCTTCTTTTCAGTCCTGCTGCTCCATGCAGCAGGATTTGCACAATCGGCCAACTGGCCGGCAGTCAATCCGGAAGCCAAACCCGGCACCCGCTGGTGGTGGATGGGTTCGGCTGTGGACAGTCTGAACCTGACCCGGAACCTCGAGACCTATGCCAAAGCCGGCATAGGAGCCGTCGAGATTACCCCGATTTACGGCGTGAAGGGCAACGAACAGAACGAGATAGATTTCCTGTCACCCCGCTGGATGCGTATGCTGGGCCATACTGAGGCCGAAGGCAAACGTCTGGGTATTCTGGTCGATATGAATACCGGTACAGGCTGGCCGTTCGGCGGACCCGAGGTATCCATCGATGAAGCCGCCTCCAAACTGTTTTGGCACGAATGGAAAGCCGGTGAAACGGAACCGGCCTTTACCGACAAGGAACGTAAGGATGTTCCGCAACTGTTGGGCAGCTGGACCTACGGAGATACCCTCTGTATTGCGCTCTACAACAGCCACACGCGCCAAGCCGTAAAGCGTGCAGCTCCCGGTGGCGTCGGACTGGTAATGGACCACCTGAATCCGAAAGCCGTCAGCCACTACTTCGAACGTTTCACCAAAGCGTTCAAGGAAAACGGCACACCCGTTCCGAATTCGTTTTTCAACGACTCGTACGAAGTGTACGGCGCCGACTGGACGCCTGCCATGCTCGAGGAGTTTGAGGCTCGCCGCGGCTACCGTCTGCAGGATTACCTGCCTCAGTTTCTTCACGAAGGCGATACCGTTCACGGTCTGCTGACACAGGACTACCGGGAAACGATGTCCGACCTCCTGCTGGAAGTCTTCACCCACAGCTGGGCCGACTGGGCACACAGCCTCGGCAGTACGGTCCGCAATCAGGCACACGGATCTCCTGCCGACCTGCTGGATGTGTATGCAGCCGTCGATATCCCCGAAATCGAGTGCTTCGGCTTGAGCGACTTTAAGATCAAGGGGCTGCGCACCGATTCCATGTGGCGCCACAACGACTCCGACCTGTCGATGCTCAAGTATGCCTCATCGGCAGCCCACGTAACGGGCAAACCCATCACATCAAGCGAAACCTTTACCTGGCTCACTGAGCACTTCCGGACCTCGCTGAGCCAATGCAAGCCGGACTTCGACCTGATGCAGATCGGGGGTGTGAATCACTGTTATTTTCACGGAACAACCTATTCACCGGCCGAAGCAGCCTGGCCCGGACATCTTTTCTATGCCTCGATGGAGATGTCGCCCATCAACACCATCTGGCGCGATGCACCCGCATTCTTCCAGTACATGACCCGCGTCCAGAGCTTCATGCAGTACGGCGAACCGGACAACGATCTGCTGGTCTATATGCCCGTTTACGATGCCTGGTTTGAGAACCGCGGACGCCTCCTGATGTTTGCCATTCACGGCATGCAGGAAAAGGCTCCCCGCTTTGTGGAAGCCGTCAACACCATTTATAATGCCGGCTACGACATGGACTACATGTCCGACCGCATGCTCCAGAAATGTACGGTAGGTTCCGACAAGCG
>JAGBQS010000258.1 GCA_017632695.1 Bacteroidales bacterium | reverse complement strand
GGCCGGAATAATAACGCAGGCTGTCGTTGGTGGAGGAAGTCCAGTCGAAGTCCAGCCGGTCGGTTTCCGTCTGCAAGCCGTTAGTCAGGAAATGCAGCTGAATCTTACTGCTTGGGTTTATCTGACTAGTATCTGTTCCGATGAACGGATCATCAGCGCTTGGGAACCTGACATCGGAGAACAGAATAAAGCAGGAACCGTGTGCAGCCAAAGATAATTGAAGTGTCCCGTTGTTGTGCTGAATGGACTGATAGGTGTCGGTCAGCGGGTCGTAAAGCCATGCGGGGAGTCCGTGATGGTCTCGCAGTTTTACTTCCATCCGACGGCTTTCATCCCATTGGTTGCTCAGGAAATAGATCTCCGATTGGGACGTAGAGCGGTGGGCAAACAGCATGCCGTCCGGCAGCTGGGCATCCGGCAGAATGCCGAGTTCTTCCAGTTGTCTGGCGCTGATCTTACCCTCGAGCACAGGACAGGATAACTGACTGAGTGCCGTCCGGACAGAATCCGGCAAAGGAAGATGATCGGGATCCATCGGGCGGGCATCGGGCAGCAGCAGCACCTGATAGTTCGGAGTGAAGGCGTTGCTGACAGGATGCGTCAAGGCATCGGCGTTGAATGAGTCATAATGATAGCCTGCAGGTATGCCGATACGTTCCGGCAGGATGGCGCGGCGCGGCATTTCGTGACCGGTATAGACGGCTAAATCCACTACCGGACGGCCTTGCTGCAGGAGGGTTTGGCAGCGTTCCGTATATTTGACGAAATCCGCAGCTTCCGGCCACCAGGGCTGGGTGCGGTTAAAGAACAGTCCGATACCGTCGAGGGTCATGCCGGGCCGGCGGGTAGTGTCGGGATTCAGAGCCATAACATGGAATACCAGCCGGTTGATGCCTAAACAGTACTGACCGTCTAGCAAGGCTTTGAGCCGTGCGGGCGTCTCGTCGAAATAACCCCGCAATTGGGTGAAGCCTTCCGCCTGAACGATGTTCTTGCCGTAGATGTGGGCACCGCTGATTGCATCGAGCATGTCGTTCGGCTTGTCGTGAGTGGGGCTGTTCAGCCAGAATTCGCCCATCGGGAGATCCGCCAGCCGGTAGTGTTCCATACCGTCGGCAATCATGGTGGGAGCCACGCTTTCGGCACTGAACTGGCATCCTGACTGCTTGGCTTGGGCAGCGAGGGTGGGGTAGAACTGTTCGCGTACCAGGCGGGCAATGGTGTGCCGGACATCGCGCAACACCTTTTCCGTTGTTTCTACGTCGTGCATGGGTATGCCGGCTAAAAGCGGTAGGAACGGCATCAGGTCGTAGCCCTGTGTCGCTTCGAAGTATCGGGCAAAGTTTATGACCTGTCCGGCATCGGACGACGGTTGGATCAAAGAGGCTGGGATGCTGTCGCTCCAGTTCTGGCAGCCGCATTCCCAACTGTCGATGTGCATCACTTTCAGTGCACGGCGGACATTGTAAGGGTTGCAGCGCCTGAAGGCCTCCACAAACCAATGGTCGAGCTGGCTTTGTGTGGCC
This sequence comes from Bacteroidales bacterium, assembly GCA_017632695.1. Taxonomy (GTDB): domain Bacteria; phylum Bacteroidota; class Bacteroidia; order Bacteroidales; family UBA3663; genus Liminaster. Next base: position 5,783 of record JAGBQS010000258.1, on the reverse strand, counting down.
GAACGTGAGAACTTGTCGCACTCCAGACCGCGGGCATCGCCTCCGGTTGCATTTTCATGTCCGGTGCTGGTGTGTCCGATGCGGACGATGCGCCAGTTACCCTTGGGAAGCTTGCAGCCCGGAGTCAGACGGATCAGCTGATCGGGCTGTACATAGCTTTCGGCCGATGTCAGACTCTGTTTTTGTGAGGAAACCCGCCATACCCGGCCTGATTTGCCTTCCCAGTCATCGATGCAGGGTGTGGTAAGAACCCGGATGTGTTCAATCTTGAGGACTTTGCCCCATTTGGCATTGTCCAGATCCTCGCTGCCGGCTTCACTGCCTTCGGGCGTCCACTGGAACAGGAGCTTTCGGGTTGAAGTGGTGGGCAGTGCAACGGTGGTGGGGAAATCGTAGTTCTGCCAACCGTGCCGTGGCGGAACTATTTCCTTCAGGAACCGGAATTGCCCGTTACTGTCGGCAGCAAAGACCTTCATGCGGAGTGCCTGCATGGAGTTGTTGAAGGTGGTGATTTCGAGACCCGTAACAGATATGGGTTGCGTAAAAGTGTAAGTGAAAGAGCAGGCTTCGCGGCATTTGATGCGTCCGTTGGCGGGATTGTATTCGAAGGCGGAATCAGGACTGGATATGACCGGCGAGGATGCCGCTTTTTCCATTTCCAGAAATCCGGCTACAGCCTCCTTGTCCGCTTTTCCTGCAGAGATTGCGTAAGCGGCGATGTCCTGGTAATAAGCAGTCTTGCCCTGATAGGGAAGGGGGAGCATGGATTCTGAATAACGGGTGCTTTTCGGGAGGCAGATCAGGGTGTCGGTCGAAACAACCATCTGCATGGATTGTGCGGGAGAAATCCAGGGACCGCCGGCTAATGCAAATCCGTCGCAGATGTGCATGCCCACCTTCAGATCCAGACGGGCGGCTTCCTGTAAGGCAAAATCCACCATCTGCCACCATGCTTCGGTACCCTGACGCAATGTGCCACCCAGTTCCGGCTGTCGGTCAGGCCCGTAAATAGGCATCAGGTAACAGCCGCCAAGACCTGCGTTTTGCATCGCCTCCAGGTCGGCCGTAATTCCCTCACGGCTTACTGCCCCGTGCATCCAATACCAGAAGCACCAGGGTTTTGCCTCGTTGTAAATGGTGTGGCTTGTCGAGAAATCTTGTTCATTACCGGCTGCAAAGGAATCTGTTTTTCCCGTCAGAACGCCAAGCAGCAGTAGCAACACCGTCAGAATCTTGTTTGACATGAGGTAAGATTTATATAAAAAGGGAGTGAGTACCTGAAAACGCACCCATTCCCATTTGTTTTATACCAGTTCTCCCAGAAGTGTGGCCGATGATACTTCCGTAATCCGGACCATAACCAGATCTCCGGGTTTGGCATTGCCTTTGGGGAACACTATCATTTTGTTCTGCTGACTGCGCCCGCACATCTGTTCACGGCTGCGTTTCGAGTAGCCTTCCACCAAAACCTCGAAGGTTTTGCCCAAATCACGCTGATTGGATTGGAGCGAAAGCTCGTTCTGCAGGGCAATGATTTCGTTCAGGCGCCGGATCTTCTCTTCTTCGGGTACATCGTCCTCGAAGTGGCGGGCAGCATAGGTGCCGGGACGTTCGGAATACTTGAACATGAAGGCTGAATCATATCCTACTTCGCGCATCAGGCTGAGGGTTTCGGCATGATCCTCGAGCGTCTCTCCGCAGAAACCGCAGAACACATCCGTTGAAAGACCGCAATCGGGAATAATCCGCCTGATGGCGGCAATCCGATCCAGATACCAGGCACGGTTGTATTTCCGGTTCATTTTTTTCAGAACGCGGCTGGATCCGCTCTGAACAGGCAAGTGCAGGTGATGACAGATGTTCCGGTGAGCAGCCATCGACTGCAGGATCTTGTCGGTCATGTCCTCCGGATTTGAGGTCGAAAAGCGTATGCGCATTTCAGGTGCGGCATCGGCCACTATGCCCAGAAGGTCGGCAAAATCAACACCTTCCTGCCTGTCGGCATCGCAGTAACGGTAACTGTTCACATTCTGGCCAAGCAGGGTTACCTCTTTGAATCCTTTGCTCCGCAAATCGTTCAGTTCGTTCAGGATGCTGTCAACGCTACGGCTCCGTTCCCGGCCTCGGGTGTAAGGCACAATGCAGTACGTGCAGAAGTTATTGCAGCCTCGCATGATGCTGATGAAACCGGAAATGCGGCTGTTGCCTATGCGTGAAGGAATCACATCGCGGTAAGTCTCGGTTGTGGAGAGCTGAACATTGACGGCCGGCTGGCCCTGTTCGGCTGCCAGAATCAGATTGGGCAGGTCCAGATAGGAGTCCGGACCGGCAACCAGATCGGCACCTTGGCTGAGAAGATTCTCGCGAACCCGTTCGGCCATACATCCCAATACGCCTACCAGCAGTTTCCCCCTGCGTTCTTCCGGCACCTTCGACGATTTCCGTTTGTTGTTGAGCGACTGGAAATACTGCAGTCGGGAATAAATTTTCTGTTCGGCATTGTCGCGGACAGAACAGGTGTTGACAAATACGGCATCGGCCTCCTCAACGCTTTGGCAAACGTCGTAGCCTGCTGTCTGCATTATGCTTGCCACCACTTCACTGTCGGCGACATTCATCTGGCAACCGTATGTTTCGATAAACAGTTTTTTCATTCTTTTTTCGGCTATTCTTTATTTTGAGGGCGCAAAGTTAGCCATTTTTTTGCATATATACAAATTTCCGAAGGAAAATTACCTGAAAATCTTGGAGGATTGCCTGCCGCGTTTCACGATATACATGCCGCCTGGCAAATCGGAATCCTCAACAGAGCCTTCGCCTTCCTTTACCATCCGGCCGTTAAGGTCATATATTTTGTAGTGGCGGGTCACGTCGGCTGCCGTTTCGGTGAGGTGCTCTTCGATATATTCAATGTATGGCTGGCTGTAGCTTTGTGTATAGGTGGTCATCCGGTTGGAGGCGGCAGGAGTGATGCTGCTGAAAACGTACAGCTCATTGCCGCCATCCGGATAGCGGCCAACCGATTCCTGTTCGGAGTGTGCACAGTAGTTCAAGGTGTCGCGCCAACTTCCGTCGGCAGCAGAAAGCATCAGTTCGGAACGGTCGTCGTTGCCTAACTTGAAAGGAGCGTGCAGCTGGGTTTCGCCGGTCAGTTTGTCGCACCAGATCAGTTTGTATCCATGAGCGGGAATGATGGTTGATACCTTGTCGTTATCGGCAGCAATCTGCCACATCTGAGGTTTCTTCAGATTGTCGGTCAGATACATTCCGGCCAGATCGATTTCCTCATCGGTGGTGTTGTAAAGCTCTATCCAGTCGTTCTTCTTGAAGAATTCGTTCACATAGGTTCCGTTGCTTGCCGACACTTCGTTGATGACAACCGGATGAGAGGCAACTCCTTCGCGCTGTGCTTCAGGAATGGCTTCAAAGCAGGCAATCAGGTTGTGCGCTGAACCCGTACTCTGAGGCAACGTGTATTTGGGTGTGGAGCAGATGATATTGCCGCCTGATACACTTGTGTAGTCGAGGCTGGACTCCCAGTAAATATCGGTACTGTTGGCTGCGTTGTTGTGAACCTCGACTGCAATCACGTTGTCGCCTTTCCGGAACAGGTCGGCATCGAGCTGAACCGAACCGTAATCCGGATTGTTGGGCGCATACGAACTGCTGAATGTGTTGAATGAAACAGTGCCTCCGGGCATGTTGTAACGGTAAACTTCCTGTCCGTTGACGTAGAGGACAAATCCATCGTCGCAGATGAAATTGAGTATGAAATAATCACCGTTTACAGGTGTTTCGGACAGGGTGACGGAGTGACGGAAATAGTAAGTCGGATACTTGGAGTTGGAATTTCCGCCATAATTCAGCGTAGTCTGGTAGTCACGCGAACCTCCGGTAAAATATCCTAACGGAGCCGCACCGCTTTTCCAGCTGCCGGTGTTGTAATCGGAGACGAACCAGGACTGCCCGTCCAAGGAGCCTTTGTCGTAGTACAGCCAGTTGCTGCCGGTATCCAATACCCTTGTAGTGGTTGCATTCCGGTTCTTCCATCCCACAAACCTGTAACCGGCGGGAGCCTGAGCCTCGAGTACGGCGGGGCGGAACAGGCTGCCGTTGAACTTGTCGGTCGGAACAGGCAGGCCGTTAACGAGCAGATGGGCTGCGTCGATGTTTGCTTCCATCTGGACGGACTGGGCTGTCAGCCCGGAGATGTTGAACTTGCTATAGGCTTTCAGCTGGTAGATCATGTAATACTGACGATCGCTGCTGAGACTGTTGATCAGCGAGTTGGCAGTTCCCCAGGGCGAGGTGTTGTCGTAAGCCTGCATGGCACTTACGCGATTACACAGCTCGGTGATGATTTTCTGGCATCGTGAAGGCTCGAATACGGATCCGGCCACCAGACAGAAACTGTCGATGAACTGCTTGCGGAAAGAACTGTTATTCAAAAGGTTCAGAAACAGCGTTACGAATTCGATTTCCAGCGTCTTTCGCTGACCGTTCCAGTAATAGCCGTTGTCGTCGTACCCATACAGAAGGTCGAAGGTGTAGTTCTGTTTATCGGCAAAGAGGTTGAACGGATCCCAGGTGTTGAAAGCATGATCCGTATCGAACAGCACAAAGTGGAATTTGCCGCCTTCGAGTGTGGACTTGAAGCCTTTGACGTTATTCTGCGGCCAATCGGTGTTGCCTAAATAAAGCAGTACGGCCATATAATTGATGTATTCGTCAATATCGACCATTTCCCGAATCTGGTTGTAATAACTGGCGTTCGAGGCATAACGGCTGAGTTCCAGCAGGTTGTTCCATGAGTCTTTGGTTCCCCTTACCTGAACATAGCCGGAATCAGGGCTCATCTCGAACATGTCAAGCTCATCGCTGTCAAGTCCGTACTCAGCACGGGCAAAGTCTTTGTTGTTCGGCTCGCGCATGTTAATGAGACCTTTGTATTCGGCATTTACAAAATGTACTACCGGCTGATATGCCTGACCGTCCACATAGATGCCTGAACGGCGTACTATTTCCTGAAGGGCAGGATCCTTGATGCGGCAGTTGTTGTCATTGCCGCCGTTTCGGATCTGTAACGACTTGTTCCGCAAATAGGGTTTGTCTGTAAAGAACGAGTAATTGAGGTATTTGTTGCCGTCGTATTTGCTGTTTGCCTTGATCTTGAAACTGTATGGCAACCAGGCACGGCTCCATCCGCCTACGCGTTCAATGTCGACTTCCTGACTGAATGCATAGGTGCCGTCGGCCTCAATGTATTCGAAGCTGGCCGGACGTTCCCAGTCCATATTCCAGTTGCATTTGGAGGATTGTCCTCTTCCGGGCCGGCCGTTAGTCCCTTGAGTAAAGAAGCCTAATTCGTCACCGTAAAAGTTGTCGTTTGCAGAAGCAATCGAGATGATAGGGAGTGTGAAGTCTTTGTCATCCTGATAGATGAACGTTCTGGTAACAACCGGACTGGGCAGATAGCCTTCCTTGAAAAGTCGGAACCGGTATACACGGGTGGATCTGTTGATGGTGAAACTGCCGTTGCTGGTAATGCCGTGTTTGCCGTTCGGAGCTGCACCGTTCAGCACGTATTTCAGGGTACAGCCTTCGGGAACTTCAACCTTGAAGGATAATGACCCGCTATAGACCTGTGAGGGTTCGCTGACTTCGGGGGCTTCGAGTTGCTGCATGGAGAAAGAACTGGTCGAGTTGCTGGCACTCGGAGTCGGAATAAATGCATAGGACCAGTCTTCGCCTGCGTCTGTGGTCCGAGCCCAGGAACATCTGTT
>JAGBQS010000257.1 GCA_017632695.1 Bacteroidales bacterium | reverse complement strand
CTTTTGAGAACAGCGGCTGCAGATTGTCGCGCAGCTGTTCCACTACCGCCTGCTCGGCATACTGCTGCATGCGGCTGTCGATGCTGGTATAGATGCGCAGACCGTCGGTGGTGAGGTTATAGGTCGATCCGTCGAACTTATGGTTCTTGTTGCACCATCCGTAAAGCGGATTGTTCTCCCACGCCAGACTGTCGTCCACAAACTGCTGGTTCTGCCACGAGGCATACTGGCTGCGGTCGGGTTTGCGGGCTCGCATGATCTTACGCAGGTACTCGCGCAGGTAAGGAGCCATACCGGCCTTGTGGTCGGCGGAGTGTGCCAGCCGGTAACGGCCGTCGGCAGTCGTGTTGGGCAGCAGCGGGGTGACCTTCAGCGAGTCGTACTGCTCTTCGGTCAGGAAGCCTGCCTTCTGCATCTGTTTCATGACCACCGAACGGCGCGTCAGGGTTTTCTCGGTGCGCCGGATCGGGTTGAACAAAGCCGGGTTCTGCAACATGCCTACCAGCATGGCGGCTTCCTCGACGTTCACCTCATTCGGAGTCTTGCCGAAATAGATGTAGCACGCCGAACGGATGCCGATGGCGTTGTAGCAGAAATCGAACTTGTTCAGATACATGTTGATGATTTCCTCCTTGGTGTAGAGGGTCTCAAGCTTGATGGCAATCACCCATTCAACGGGTTTCTGCACCACGCGTCCCCAGAATCCGCCCGAAGGCTTTTCCGTATAGAGCTGTTTGGCCAGCTGCTGCGTGATGGTCGAACCGCCGCCCGCCGATGACTGACGGAGGATGACCGTCTTGAAGATGGCGCGGTAAACCGATGGAACATCAATACCCGAGTGCTCCTCAAAGCGTTCGTCCTCGGTGGCTATAAGCGCCTGCACCAGATAGGGTGAGAGCGAATTGTAGTCAACGTAGACGCGGTTCTCGTTGGCCTGACTGAAACGGCCGATTTCCACCGAGTCGCACGAATAGACGATGGTGGCATATTTCGACTTCGGGTTTTCCAGTTCCTCGATGTCGGGCATGTAGCCGATGGCTCCGCTCGAAATGCCGGAGAACAGAGCCCAGACGCCAACTATTCCTAAGAGGAACAGCGCCCAGATTGCAATGAGAATGTTTCGGGTGAGATGTTTCATCTATTATTTGTTTCTTTCTTTTACTGGAGTTAGCTGGAGTTATCGGGAGTTAACAAACTTGTAGTTTGTGGAGTTAACGGACGTTTGTTTATGTTGCAAAGTTAACGGACAATTATTTTTTGCCAGCATAAGTAACGTCCGTTAACTCCTTCTAACTCCCATTTACTCCCATTAACTTCCAGCAAGCATAGCTTGCGAATGTTATATTATTTCAGCCTCTCAACCGCAGCCTTCACGCGGGCCATAGCCTCAGTAATGTTCTTGTCGCTGGTAGCATAGCTGAAGCGGATGCACTTCGGAGCACCGAAGGCATCGCCGGTTACGCCTGCCACATGTCCCTGTTCCAGCAGGTACATGGCCAGATCGCTGGCGTTTCCGATCGTCTTTCCGTCGGGAGTCTGCTTGCCGAACAGGGAATCGACCTCCGGGAATACATAGAAGGCACCCTGCGGCTTGCTCTTCAGGCTGAAGCCCGGAATCTGCTGAACCAGACCGAAGATCAGGTCGCGACGGCGCTCAAACGCCTGACGCATGGTCTCGACACAGTCCTGCGGACCCGTATAGGCAGCTTCGGCAGCCTTCTGGGCGATGCTCGAACAGCCCGATGTGTACTGACCCTGCAGTTTGGTGACGGCTTTGGCAATCCAGAGCGGAGCGGCACAGAATCCGATACGCCAGCCGGTCATGGCGTAGGCTTTGGAAACGCCGTTGATGATAACCACACGGTCCTTCAGCTCGGGGAAGGTGGCAATGGAAGTCAGCTCGCCGCAGTAGGAGATATGCTCGTAGATCTCGTCGGCAATCACGATGATGCGCGGATACTTGGCCAGCACCTGAGCGATGGCTGCCAGTTCCTCCTTGCTGTAGATGGCGCCGGTAGGATTGGACGGCGAGCAGAACAGCAGCACCTTGGTTTTGGGTGTGATGAGGCTTTCAAGCTGCGAGGCAGTAATCTTGAAGTCCTGATCCTGTCCGCACAGGAAAGGTACGTTCACGCCTTCGGCCAGTTTCACCATCTCGAAGTAGCTTACCCAGGCCGGAGTCGGGATGATCACTTCGTCACCCTTTTCGACAATCGAGAGGATGACGTTGCAGATCTCCTGCTTGGCACCGTTACCGACTACGATCTGTGCAGGTGAGAAATCGACGCCGTTCTCGCGCTTCAGTTTCTCGCTGATGGCCTGACGGAGCGACATGTAGCCGGGCACGGGCGTGTAGAAAGAGAAGTTATTGTCGACAGCCTGCTTGGCAGCCTCCTTGATGTGATCGGGAGTGAAAAAATCGGGTTCACCAACGCTCATGTTGATGATGTCAAGACCCTGGGCCTTGAGTTCCTGACTTTTCTGCGACATGGCCAGCGTGGCCGATGGAGAAAGGGCTAAAAGACGGGAAGATAACTGTTCCATTGTTGTTTGAAATGTGGTTTTACCTTAATAATATACCTGTTATATTTGTGAATATGCTGTTTAGTACAACCTCTTCCGGCCTCCGATGATGTAAAGCTGCCCGTGCTGAGGGTTCGTAACCCGGCGGCCGAGCAGATCGTAGCAGTCGGCTTCGGGTTTCGGGTCTTCCTCAATGCCGGCAATGCCGGTGGTGGCTTCAACGACGTTCAGCTTGAAGGTGGCATACAGCTTCACGCTGTTGTACTTGCCGACGAAGGTGAGCTTGCCGGAGGTGTAGTTCTTGATTGTTGTAGGCGCGCCCGAAATCGTGTAGGTCTGTGCTTCGGCATCAAACTTGCCGGTCAGTCCTGCCGGGAGTCCCGTTTTCGAGACACTCTTCACGTTTTTGGTGCTAAGCACAATCGGCTCGATTTCGACGCCCTGCTGCAAAGTATCCGTGAAGGCTCCCTGCTGCAAGGTGTAGCGCGGATAATAGAGGTCGGGCAGATAATAGCCCAGATGAGGCGGCTGGTTGTAGCTGGAGTTCTGCCAGGCTACACCCATCCGGTACACATGATCGGTCATGAGGCAGTTTACCGGGAAACTGCTCTGAATGTTGGTGGTCCAGATATTGATGATCGAAGGATCGTTGTAGTCCCAGAAAATCACTTCCTCGCGCCAGTCGCCGTAAATATCGGCCGAAAGGCAGGGAGTAGCCTTCGTGTAGTTGCACGACTGCGAATGATCGTTCATGCCGTAGCTCGAGAATTTGACGGTACTCTTCGAGGTGCCGTTCCAGGTCTCGTAATAGGGACTTGCCTGATTGGTCGAGGTGCTGAAGCCGCCGTCAAGGGCCTCGTCGTAGAGATCGCCGTCCCAATAGAAACGGAAGTTCTGCGACCAGGTGCCGCCTTTCTGCATGAAGTTGGTGGCGCATTGCGGCGTCTTGCCGTTGGCACCGCTCCAGAACTCCCAGCCATACATGCCGTCCTGCCCGGTGTTATTGTCGTACGAATAAATGAAATCGCCTGCCAGACCGCGTCCGTTGTCGTCGTCGGTGTAGCCGCGATACAGGATCTCGCCCGTTGCGGCATCGTGCAGATCGTCGCCGTACCCGCAGCCTGATTCCTCGTGAGGCATGTAAATCTGCATGCCCGGACGTTCGGGAATGAACTTGCCTAAGTGGATGGCATCGCCGTGACCGAAGCCCGTTGAGCAAAGCAGCGATCCGTTATGGTCGATGGTCGCCGAACCCATTACGATTTCGTCGAAGCCGTCATCGTCCACATCGCCTACCGAGATGCTGTGTACGCCCTGTCCGTAGCTCGATTTGCCCGAACCTGATTTGATGGACTGGCCGCTGGCATTCAGGACGCTCCATGCTGTAGTTGTGGTGCCACGATGCAGCCAGCGGGTGGTCAGGCTGGTACCGTCCCAGTCAACAGCCCAGAAGAAAGCCTGCGTATAGTAACCGCGCTGCATGATGATGCTTGGCAGATGATCCGTGCCGTCCAGATAGGCAACGGCTGCGTTGTAACGGTGTCCGCGGTTGCCGTAGGAGTCGCCGCTCCAGCTGTAGGTGACCGATGTGGAACCCTTGGCTGCTGCGCGAGCCATATTCGGCCAGTACCAGACGGTACTCATGGCAGCACCCGTTTCACCGTTAAATATGGTCAGGAACTCTTCGCCCTTCAGGATGTGTCCCTTGCTGTTGCGGAAGTCGCTTCCGTTGGTGGTGATGTTGCGGATATCGTCGGTCTGACCCACGCTGCTCACGTAGGCTCCGGTGGCATCCTTGCTGCCGGCCGAAGTCTTGACTACGAACTCGGCCTTGCCGTCGCCGTCAAAGTCGTACACCAGGAACGGATTATAGTGGGCTCCGGCGCGGACGTTGATGCCTAAGTCTATGCGCCAAAGCTGCTTGCCCATATCGGCGCCGTATATTTCGTAGCAGTCAAAAATCACGTTGCCTGTATAGCCGTCCTTCGAGTTGTCCTGCGAGTTGCTGGGATCCCACTTCAGGATCAGCTCATACTGTCCGTCGCCGTCAACGTCGCCAACCGAAGCATCGTTGGGCGTATAGGTGTACGAACCCGATGCGTTCGATCCGCCTGCCGGACGGTTCAGCTGCACCTTGCGGCACATGGCTTCGGGGGTAATCGAGGTATAGCGGTCGATGGTGGCATAGGTTCCGTTTTCCTGCAGCTGCTGGATCAGCAGCGAGTAGGAAGAAGCCTTGGTGGCATCCAGATAGCAGGTGCCCGAACCGGTCTCGAGCGTTACGGACTCCGAACCTATAAACACTTTGTAGCGGATGCCGAGCGAATCATCGCTGGCAAAACGTCGCCACGACAAAAGGTTTCCTGAACTTGTCTGGACACAGACAGGACTGCGGTCCAGACTTTCGGAGGTCTGAACCTCTGCCGACAGATTCTGAAAGTCGGCTGCAAATAGGCTGCTCAGAAGCAGGCTGGTCAAAATGAGTTTATTCATAATACAATCGGGTTATTCTGTGGGGATATTATCTTTCGGGGAATTGTCCTCCTTGCGGATGCGGTTCAGAATCTTTTCCCTGAAATGGGCGCGGAACGGATTGGCGGCTTTTCCGACCGCTTCATCGTCGCGGCGCTCCTTCATTGCATGATGTACATACTGATAAAGCGCCTTGGTGAGGAATCCGTGCTTGGCCAGGAAGCCGAAGACCTGCCGGAGGATTCTCGTAAAGAAGATCTTGTAGGCGTCCCAGTCGAACAGCGTCGAGTCGTTGATGGCTCTCCAGGTAAGGAATCCGCCAATCGGAGCCAGCACCATGCTCGACAGCCATACGCCGGCCCAAGGTGCCCAGGCACCGTCGCGAGCCAGTTTGTATCCGCTGTTGTCAATGACATAGTAGATGATGAAGAACAGCACGCTCACAATGACCGGTATGCCCAGACCGCCCTTCTTGATGATGGCGCCCAGCGAGGCTCCGATGAAGAAGAAGATGAGGCATCCGATGGAAAGCGTGAACTTCTTGTGGATCTCAATCTCGTGAAGCGAACGCTCCTTGTTTTCCTTTTTCTGCAGGTCGTTGCGCGAATCGAAGCTGCGTACCACCGATTTGCTGCGTTTCTCGGCTTCTCGGCAGATCTGTACCATCTGCTGGGTCTGGAGCGAAGCATAGATGGAATCGAGGTTCACAGGGGCGGTTTTGGAAACAGCCACCTTTTCGAAGAAGGCCGTATCGCGACGCTTGTCCTCGCGTACGTTGCTGAAGTAGGTGCGCTGTACCAGCTG
>JAGBQS010000256.1 GCA_017632695.1 Bacteroidales bacterium | reverse complement strand
CCATAGTAAGGCCGTTATAGCGCAAGGGCTCCACCTCTTACCATTCCGAACAGAGAAGTTAAACCTTGCTACGCCGATGGTACTGCCAACGCGGGAGAGTAGGAAGCGGCCACCTTACAGGTCCGCATCCAACGTTGCTTAGACGTTGGGCGGCCACCTTACAGGGACAGTCTCAAACTGTTGGGACTTCCCTTTTTTTCGGGGTGTAGCGCAGTCCGGTTAGCGCACCTGCTTTGGGAGCAGGGGGTCCCAGGTTCGAATCCTGGTACCCCGACGGTACAAACGGAAAAGTGAATGTTATAGGTAGTTTTAGTTTATAAGTTCTTATCAAAACGTTTTTTGTTCTATTAGGGGAGTTTTTATAATAAACTCTTACGGGTGTAGCTCAGTCGGTAGAGCACTGGTCTCCAAAACCAGGTGTCGAGAGTTCGAACCTTTCCACCCGTGCCATTGATGTAAATGGATAAAACGCAAGGGTTACAGTTTTGCAGACTGTAGCCCTATTTTTTTGCTTTGTCTCTATTTGCATGAGAATCAAAATCCTTTAAAATCGAAGGTTACCAATGACCGTTTTTTAAGATTTATCTCCTTAAAAAAAATACTGCAGGGTACCTCGCGGTAACCTGCACTTTTGGGATTATAATGTGAAAAACAATCGATGATTATTTGTATAAATGAGAGATTGTTTTAGTCATTTTTTAATTTAAATCATGCAAAAGTTGAAGTGATGAAAAAAGGAACTATTTTGAACTATTTTCAAGATGCAAAGATACGCATTATTTCAACAAAATGCAAGTTCTATGCTTGTGAAACTGCATTTTTAATATTGTTTAACTATTTCAGGCCTTTTTCCTGCAAGAACCGGTCGGCTTCGATAGCTGCTTTGGCACCAAAGCCTGCTGCAACCACACCCTGGCGGTAAACGGGATCCGCAACGTCGCCTGCTGCAAAAACACCCTCAATGTTCGTGCTGGCGGTGTTACCCTGGGTCCGGATGAAGCCCTGTTCGTCCATGTCGATTTGTCCGGCAAAGATACCGGTGTTAGGCTTGTGTCCGATAGCCAGGAAGAAACCGTCAATCCGGATGTCGTAGGTTTCTTCGTTGGGCTCGCCTTTATATCGGACCAGATGGGCGCCTTCAACTCCGTTCTCGCCAAACAGACCCAAGGTATTGGTGTTGTACAGGATTTCAATGTTGGCTGTTTCTTCCACACGCTTCCGCATAATTTCAGCTGCTCGAAGATATGGTTTCCTGACAATCATATAAACCTTTTTGGCCAGACTTGAAAGATAGAGAGCCTCTTCGCAAGCCGTATCGCCGCCACCGACAACAGCTACCGTTTTTTTCCGATAGAAGAATCCGTCGCAAGTGGCACAGGCACTCACGCCCATACCGGCATATTTCTTCTCGTCTTCCAGCCCCAGATATTTGGCACTGGCTCCCGTTGCAATAATCACGGTTTCGGCAGCGATGGTATTGCCCCGATCGTCGGTGAGCAGGAATGGACGTGAGGAAAAGTCGGCTTTCTCTATGCTTCCATCGCGTACATCGGCACCGAAGCGTTTTGCCTGTTCGCACATATCAGTCATCAGCTGGTTAGCATCGATGCCCTGTGGAAAGCCCGGGAAGTTTTCGATAACGGTGGTGGTCGTCAGCTGTCCTCCAGGTTGGAGTCCGCAGTAAAGAACTGGTGCCAGACCGGAACGTCCGGCGTAAATGGCAGCTGTATAACCTGCAGGTCCGCTGCCGATAATCAGAGTTTTAACGGTTGTCATAGAATAAAAGTTTGGGGCAAAGATAGCAAAAAACTTTGTGACTGACAAGGAAACTTTGTCAAAAGCGTATAAATACTGGCATTTTTAAAATTCTTTAACGTGGAGAGATGGTTATTTCCTTCGGCAAACAACCAAAGTTACTGCTACGAAAATGAGTATCATGCCCAGTATATCGCGAAAAGAAACCGCTTCGCCGAGAATAATAACGCCCAATACAACTGCCGTAACAGGTTCCATAGCGCCCAGCAGTGCCGTCTGGGTGCTGCCGATATACTGAATGGCCTTGGCCGTACATACCAGCGATACGATGGTCGGTAACAGTCCCAATCCTAAAAGGTTCAGCCACATGATGGGATGTTCAGGCAAAGAAAGCGGAGATGAAATCAGCAGACGGACCACAAACACGAAGGTGCCGAACACAAGAACATAGAGCGTGACAGGTTGAGATGCAATGGTGCGAAGTCGCGTCTTGTTTAGTCCGACCAGATAGATGGCATACGACAAGCCCGAAAGCATCACAATCAGAAAGCCGATAAAGAAATCGCCACTCAAGTCGATGGTTCCTTCTTCAAGCGGGCACAGCAATGCGATACCCATGCAGGCCAGCAGCAGGCAGCCTAAAACCAGCCAGGAAAGTTTTTCGCCAAAACATAGCATCATGATCAGGGCGGTCATGATCGGATAGACAAACAGCAGGGTAGAGGCGATTCCAACCGGCATATAGTTGTAACTCACAAAGAGTGTCAGGCTCGATAAGGCCATCAGAATACCCATGACGATGAGTTGGGGCACCGAATGCCGACCCACCCGAAACGTTTGGACAATAGCCGATCCGACCGACTGGTTGGCAGGATCTTTCCGATAACGCAGATATCCGTTCCAGATCATAATCGGAATCAGTACCAGAACCGCCAGTACATAGCGGAAAAGAAGCACCGAATCGGGATTCATCCCGTCGGCATAGAGCGGTTTGGCAAAAATAGGGTTGGTTCCGTAGCTGGCAGCCGCCAGAAAGGCATACAGATATCCTTTTAGTTTCATTATCTTTAATCCGTTAAGTGTTCAGAACATTTATTTCCAGGTCTGCCAATCGCCGTATATAATCTCGTCATCTTCGTTTTCGGAGTCTGAGGTGCTGTTATTCCGGTTCTCGATTTCTTTGAGGTCGATCCGGGCTGGCTGACAGGAATCCAGATGGTCGAGAATCCTGCAGAAAGAGGGAAACGGCTGGGCCGATATCGGGAACCGGACATCAACGCGCATCAGGCATGCTGCATACAAGCCGAGCGAGAAGTTCATCTGGCGGTCCAGGTATTCCTCTCCATTCGGTATGTCGAATCCTTCCAGACGAAGCGGTGCCAGACGGTCGCGTAACAAAGAAGCAGCAGTCTTGCCTTCGATACCTGGAAAAGAAAGGGTCCAAAGGTCTTCGCCAATATGTCCGACGTGCGCTTCACGTTCCAGATAGGCATCGTACAGATAGTCATCCAGTGCGTAACGGAAGTGCAGCGAAGCCCGATAAGGACTGATGCTTTGGCTTATTTGCAGCGAAAAGGCCTGCCTGCGAGCTTCGACGAAGAAGAACCAGCGGGAGGAGTCCAGCTGGTTCTTGATTTGTGTAAAAAGCATCGTCGCCTCGAACTTCAGCAGGTTCGAGCGTTTGGCCGACTCTTTTTCAGTCATACGGTTACTTATAGAGGAAGCGTTTGATAGACTTCTTCGGTGTCTTCTCGAATTCTTCGGCTACCAGTTCGAAGGCATTCACCTGAGCGTAAACCGGGAACTTGTTGTTTACTTGCTTGATGTTGCTTGTGTAGAATTCAAGAATCGAACGGTCGTCCTTCAGGTTATTGGCCGCAGCGGCATCGCGATCCGGATAAACCAGCGCAATCAGACGGTGTTCGCGCTGTACGACCACGCACTCCTGTACATACGGCAGGTTGCATACTTCGGCTTCGATTTCCTCCGGATAGATGTTCTGGCCGCTGCCGCTAAGCAGCATGTTCTTGATTCGGCCGCGGATAAAGATGTTGCCGACACTATCCATAACGCCCATATCGCCGGTGTGCAGCCATCCTTCTTCGTCGATGGCCTTCTGGGTAGCTTCCTGATTCTTGTAGTAGCCCAGCATGACATTCATGCCCTTTGCCAGAATTTCGCCAGGAACGTTCTGCGGATCCTCGCTGTCGATGCGGACCTCCATTCGGGGTGCAGCCATACCGCACGAAGAACGGACGAAGTCCTTCCAGTCGGAATAGCCGATGATCGGGGCGCACTCAGTCATGCCGTAACCTACCGTGAATGGGAACTTGATTTCCTTCAGCAGATTCTCTACTTCGGCATTCAGACCGGCACCGCCGATGATAATCTCGTAGGCACGTCCGCCCAATGCTTGCATGAGTCCGTCGCGGAAGCGCGCGTTGATACTGCCTCGCAATAGCGGAATCTTGCGCATGAGCTGAATCTTCTGGTTGCGGTACTGAGGCATGATGCCCTTCCGGACAATCTTTTCGATCAGCATCGGAACCACAACGATGAGGTGAGGCTTGATTTCCTTGAAAGCCTGCAGGATGATAGGAGCAGCCAAGGCCTTCGTGATGAACGTCACGTGAATGCCGACACAGAATTCGTACATCAGTTCGAACGACATTCCGTAGAGGTGAGCAGTCGGAAGAAGGGAAACCACCTTCATGCCAGCCTTCAGGTTAGGAAGTACCTGTTCGGCAAAGGCCATATTGCTCCACATGGCACGTTCCGGAATCATAACGCCCTTCGGTTCACTCGTGGTGCCCGATGTGTAGTTGATCATGAGCAGATCGTCCGGTTTGTGGTTCTTGTAGTGAACGTCGTCGGGTCCGATTTCCGGACAATCCGTCAGGGTTACCAGTTCCTTGTTGGTCAGTACCAACTGACATTCGGCATGTTCCGTAAGGCGTTTCACCATATCGGGTGTAAACTCGTGCAAGAGAGGTACTGCAACGGCGCGATAGGTAAATGCAGCCAAAAGTGCAATGCTCCACTGGGCGCTGTTGCGACCCCAGAGAGCAATATGGAAGCCTGGCTCCAAACCTGCATCCTGCCACATCTGGTGATATTTGGCAATCTGCTGTGCTACCTGACCATAGGTAAAAGTTTCTCCTTGGAAGTTGGACAAACATGGGAGATCCCAATGTTCTTTGATGCTCTGTTCGAGCACAGCATTCAATCTTGGTTTCATGTCTATGTAAAGAGAATTGATGTTAGTTGGAAGTCTCATTGTCGTAAATGTATTAAGTGTTGTTCAAAGGGTGATTAAAGAAATGATTATCAGTTTTTGGGTTCTAATGTAATAAGCGGGATGAGCATTTCTTCCATCGAAATGCCACCGTGCTGGAACGTGTCTTTGTAATACTGCACGTAGTAGTTGAAATTGTTCGGATAGGCCAGGAAGTCCCTGCCGGTTGCAAAAACGTAGCTGGTAGAGAGGTTCAGGATGGGTAATCCGAAGTCTTTGGGCCGTGTAATCTGGTAAACGTTCTTCGACGTGCAGTTCAGGTTTTTGCCCAACTTGTACCGGAGGTTGGTGTTTACGTTTTTATCGCCCACAATCTTGACGGCATTGTCCACCCGGATGGTTCCGTGATCGGTGGTGAGAATCACCTTGTATCCCATCTCGGCCATACGCCGGAAAAGATCCATAGTAGAAGAGTGTTCCAGCCAGGTTCTGGTCAGCGCCCGATAGGCCGATTCCGTATGGGCCAGTTCGCTCACTACCTTGCTTTCGGTACGGGCGTGACTCAGCATGTCGATGAAGTTCAGCACCACTACGTTGAGCGGATGCTGGTTCAGGCTTTTCAACTGGTTGGCCAGACGTTCGCCGAAAGCCGATTCGTTTACTTTGTGGTACGAGAACGAGTAGTGCTTCCTGTATCTGTCGAGCTGAGTCTGAATGAGTGGCGCTTCGTTCAGGTTCTTGCCTTCTTCTGAGTCTTCGTCGACCCATAAATCGGGGAACATCTGAGCGATTTTATCGGGCATGAGGCCTGAAAAAATGGCGTTGCGGGCATATTGGGTAGCGGTTGGGAGAATGGAACAGCAGACTTCTTCTTTCGGAGTAAAGTATTCTGAAAGCAGCGGCTGGATGGTGCGCCATTGGTCCAGACGGAAGTTGTCTATAACTACCAGAAAAAGTTTCTCTCCGTTGTCGAGGGCCGGGAAGACGTGCGTCTTGAAGATGTCGGGCGACATGATCGGAGCAGTTTCCTGACCGCTGAACCGTCCGTTCTGCATAGCCATCTTCTCTTTCATCCAATCCTCATAGTTGCGCTTGATAAACTTGGCAAAAGAGTTGTTCGCCTCTTGTTTCTGCATCAGCAGCATCTGACTCAGGCCCTGATCGTCGCTTGCCGAGAGTTCCAGCTCCCAATAAACCAGCCGTTTGTAGACTTCCACCCAATCCTCGAAGTTTTTAGCCATATCGATGCTCATGGAAAGGCGGCCGAACTCCTGCTGGTAACCGGAGGTCTGCTGTTGCTGTGTGATTTCGCGCGCGTGCAGATTCTTCTTGATTGAAAGGAGCATCTGCGAAGGGAGTACCGGTTTGATCAGATAGTCGGCAATTTTGCCGCCGATGGCCTGATCCATGATGTTCTCTTCTTCGCTCTTGGTAACCATGATGACAGGCAGCGACGGTTGCTTCTCTTTGATTTCCTGCAAGGTTTCCAGTCCAGAGATGCCAGGCATGTTTTCATCAAGGAAGACCAGGTCGAAAGTCTGCTGACGCACTTTCTCAAGTGCATCCTGTCCGTTGGTGACAGTCACCACATCGTAGCCCCTCTGCTGGAGGAACATAACGTGAGGTTTCAGCAGGTCGATTTCATCGTCGGCCCAAAGTATTTGCGGGTTCGCCATTGATTATTTCTCTGGTCTTTAAGATTCTTATTAATGAAAAGCCTTATTCCGTTGTGTTTGGAAATTTCGGCAAAGATAGGGATATTTGCGGAAATGTCCAAAATTATTGCGGAAAATCTTCGTTTTCGGGCTCTAATTGTATCATTTTGCCATTTTCGGCAAAGTGTTCGATTAGTTTTTTGTAAAAAAACGTATGCGACAATGTTTCAGTATCGCCCAAAACGATCAGTTTCATGCGGGCACGGGTGATGGCTACGTTCATGCGTCGGAGGTCATTCAGAAATCCGATACGTCCGTCGTCGTTTCCGCGTACCATCGAGATCATGATGACGTCCCGTTCCTGTCCCTGAAAACCGTCCACGGTGTTAACCGAAATCTGTTTCTGAACAGGCTTCAGGAAATTGCTTTGCCGAATGAGTTTGCGTAGCAGTTGCACTTGGCTTTTGTAGGGCGAAATGATACCGAAGTCCACACGGTCGTTTATGATCCGGTTGATTCCCATTTGCCGGACATAGTCGCGAAGGGTCTTTACGAGCAGCAGACCCTCGCTGGTGTTGAGCCTGCTTTGGCTAAGCGGGTTCAATTGTTCTTCGAATCCCAGTCTGGCGGTATCAATCCAAACCAGCGGCGAGTCAAGTTCCAGCACCGTCCGATGGGCTATTTCCGGAGCAGCCGTCAGACGTCCGTCGTAGAACCAGTCGCTTGAGAAGCGCATGATGTCGGCATTCATGCGGTATTGGACTGTCAGCAGTTCCACGCAAGCTGGTTTGCCCACAGCTACTTTTTCCATCAGAGTTTTGCCGAGTCCCTGTTTTTCGGCCTCAAGGCATTTGATGGTAGGCGGAAGCTGACAATGGTCGCCGGCCAGAATCACGCGGTCGGCTTTCAGTATGGCGGCCCAGCAGGCGGCCTCGTAGGCTTGTGCGGCTTCGTCGATGAAGAGGGTCGGAAAATGCATGCGTTCAAGTACCCGGGCAGATGTGCCGATAAGGGTGCAGGCTATGACGCGGCTTTGGGCAAACAGGTCTTCGTTAATGCGTATTTCGAGTTCCGTTCGCCGATGGTGAAGACGACTCAGATTGTTGCGGTTCTTCTGTTCTCGCTCGGCCTTGCGGATAGCCCACAGTTCCGGGTAATCCGGGTGTGCTTCGTAGCGGCGCTCGTAGGTGGCATCCAGCAGGGTGTCGCTTACACGCATGGGGTTGCCGACGCGCAGCACGGATATGCCTCTGGCCAAAAGCTGCTCGCTTATCCAGTCGACTGCAGCGTTGCTTTGGGCACAAACCAGAACCTGCGCTTCGCGTCGAAGGGTTTCGCCGATTGCTTCAACCAGCGTTGTGGTTTTGCCTGTGCCGGGAGGTCCGTGTACGATAGCCACCTCGCGGGCACAGATTACCTTCATGACGGCCTTCTGCTGCGATGGGTTGAGCCAGGGAAAGGAGAGGGGTTGTTCCGGACGGAACGATGGGTGGGCTTGTCCGATCAGGACGTCGCGCAGGTGCTGCAGTTTCTCATTGTCGGTCAGCATAACCCGTCGGACAGCCTCGCGCATGACCCGATGGCTGGTGGCGTCGAACGACAGTTGTACGCCCAACCGACCCTGTCTGATATAGTCGCGGAGCGTTTCGGCAGCCTGCAAGCCCGGTATGGTAATCAGCATCCGCTGTCCGTCCACCCTCGATACCATACATGCCCATGGCAGGAATACGGGATTCTCGCTGCCTTCGGGTGTGTGGAAAAACATGACCGGTTTTCCGGGTTCGAACTCGTGGTCAGGAATAGCCATGACCGGCTCGCTTTCAGCCGACTCGCTGACGTTTTCCGCCCCGTCGCGCAGCACTTCGAAGACCATCTGGTTCAGCGCATTGTAGCATGTACGGCCGCCGCTTACCGGATACCAGCATTTGCCTTGCCGGATTCGTCTTTGCACACCGATATGGCGCGATAACTCTTCGTATTCGCGCTTTTCGCTTTCGTATTCCATTCGGAGCAGTCTTTCCTGCTCGGCAAAATATTGGGAGATGACCATCAGTTCTGCAAATCCAGTATTACGCCGTATTCAAAGCGGCGCGGTTGAATCGGATAATAGGGCATCAGGAAGGTATCGTTCGTGACAGAATGGTTCAGCATATTATGCATGGTCATGAAAAACTTGATGCGCTTGAGGTTGGCATTGATATATCCGTTCAGAATCGGGAAATTGCCGCACTTGATATCGTGTTGCACGGCAAATTGCTGCGTAGCGGGCTGGTAGGCAGGCGCGTAGTAGGACGTGTGATAGTAGCCGGCCACACCGGCCTGTATATTCAGGGTGCGGGCAATGGTGAAGCGGAAGGACAGGTCGGATTCGACGCTCACGTTAGGCAGGGAGAGCACTTCATCGTCGGTCGAAGTCTGTACCAGAACGGCGTTATCCCAATTCAGCCACTTCCCGGCTTTCAGGCCTTGTCGGATTTCAAGTCCGAAGATATCAAGCTGGCTGCCGTATTGGGCTGGCAGGAAGTCGGTACCGAAATAGTGGAAGTTGTTGATGTGTTCGATGCCTACGCGGACACTGGTGTGGGTGCGCGGGTAAGACACCTTGCCTTCCATGCGGACGCGCTGCTCCCGGTCGAAGTCGTTGCTCCAACGGAAGTGATTGCTGAAGTAGTGGTCCATAAGATATGACACACGGCTGTTGCGGATGTAGCCGCTTGCCTGTATTATGACGCTGTCGCTGCGTTGTCCGGTATCCTGTCTGCGCCGGCCGAAAGGAATGACGGTCTGAATGGTCCCGTTGATGTCAACGTCGCCCACCTTATCGCCGGAAATGGCTGTCCGTGCGCAGGCGTCGAAGGTCAGTATCGACGATAAATGCCGGCTCAGCTGGCCGCCTACCCAAACGTTGTTCGAGTAGTGGTTGCGACCGATATAACTCAGGTCGGTTGTGTCCTGCAGCATGATGTAATGTTGCCGTTCGTAACCGATAAACGCGCCGATACCGAATTGCGAGAAGCGGCTGAAACCTTCGTTCAGCCGGATGCCGGCATACGAACTGAAGTTGCGGTATTGGGTGGAGTCGTTTGTAGTGGCGGTGTTGTAGTAATAATTGCTGAAGAATCCGTTATCGGTAGCATCGGCACCTTCATCCATCCGATAGATATGCTTCCAGCTTTCAAAGTCGATGGAATGGAAGATGGTAGCAATAGGAGTGAACTCATCGTAAACCGAGGAGTCTGCCGGATCAGTCACTTCGTCCCAGCGTCCCAGTTCGTAACTGTGCTGGAAGTGAACCTGCCGCTGGTCGTTGTCGCT
>JAGBQS010000255.1 GCA_017632695.1 Bacteroidales bacterium | reverse complement strand
CAGTCATCATCGCCCTTGAGTACATTTTCAATACTGTAGCGTTCTGCTTCTTTTTTATTCAGCGAGTGACTCCAGGCCGCACGCTGTTTTCTGGTCTTGCCGCCGTCACCTTTGGTGTTGAACTCGGCATAGAAAGCTGTCTGCTCGTTGCTGGTCTTGCCCCAGTTGTTCCAGCCTTCAGGACGCAGGTTACCGTCGGCATAGCAGCTGATGTACGCTACGTGGCTGTAGGGCCGCCATGGACGGCCGAGATAATATCTGACATTATCCTCCGATGTAATCTTGCAGTTATGGAAGACATAGCCGAATTCCTGTCCTTCGGGAGTTGCTGCAGCCGTGATATAGCCGTTGGACAAGCAGTGGAGTTCACACCGGTTGAATACGGCAGTAGCCCAGCCGAAGATATAATCGACGGTTCCTTCGATGTAGCAGTCTTCGTAATACTGGCGGCTTTGGCTCTTGTATTTCTGGCCGAAGGCATAGAGCGTGTCCTGATGTCCGAGGAACCGGCAGCGGCGGAATACGGCACGGTCTCCTTTAACCAGTATGGCAACCGCCTGGCCTACGCCTCCGCCATCCTGTTTCCAGCGTTCGGCTGATGCGGTATTCTGGAAAGTGATGCCGACGGCTTCAAAGTCGGGTGCATAGATATAAACCGAAGCTGAGCCGGATGTCCCCATGTTCTTGCCAAAGGCATTCGGCATGGCGGCATAGTCATCGTAGGTGATGATGCACTTGCCTTCGGTTTTGGCAATGAGGCGGATGTGCTCCTTGCTTTCGGGTACAATCAGTTTCTCGTAATAGGTGCCTGGTTGCAGCAGGATGGTGAGCGTGTCTTTGTTATAATCGGGAATGGCATTGATTGCCTCCTGTACGGTAAAGAAATCACCGGAACCGTCTTGGGCTACTACGAAATCGTATTTCCGGATGTAGGGTTTCAGGGCAGGGACCGCCTCGCCGATGGCATCGATGGTTGCACGGCACATCTGACGGGCTCCCCAGATACGCAGGTGTGTATTGTCTTCGCGGCCTTTAGGAGCTGCAAGGTTGGTGTCGGCAGGAATCCAGCAGAAGAGTTTCTTCGATTCGGCGATGCCCATGCTTTGCACCAGCTGTTTGCTGATGGCGTTCATTTCGACAAACGGTACGTTGTTCTCCCGGGCTACGCGACGCGGGGCTTCCAGATAATCGTCAACGGTGCCGTCTTCGCGCTTAATGATGTGAGTTTCGACCAGCGTGTCGCCTTCCTGCTTCTGTGTGGTTCCCTTTCCGAACAGATCATCCTCCTCGGCTGCCTGCTTGTTCTCGAAGAAGTTACGACGGGCAATGGCATTGAACAAAACCGGGATGCCGCCTTTTTCGCGGGTCTGATCCACATAGAGCTTCAGCATGTAGTCGAACGAAGCCGTTTCAATGCCGTTGATGGTTTCTTTGCCCCATTGTGTCGGACAAACGGCAGGTTCAGGGCTTCCCGGACGGGTGCCGCGATGTGCATTCTTGATTTTCTCGTCGTTGTGACCGAACTGAATAAACACATAATCGCCAGGCTGGATCTTGTCATATACCTTCTGCCATTCGCCTTCAAGATAGAAACTGAGTGACGAGCGTCCGTTCAGGGCATGATTGTCGACTACTACATCGTCGGTAAAGAAACCGCTGAGCATCTGGCCCCAGCCGCGTTCCTGATTGTCCTTTCCGGTTGGCTTGTTGGCCATGGTGCTGTCACCGATGGTGAACACGGTAACAGCTTGCAGGCTTGTTGCCAGCAGGAGTGTTCCAAGGGATAAAACTGTTTTTTTCATGTGCAAAAAAAGAGTTTAGTTAGTAAAGTCGGATATAGTTCTATTGGATAAGTGTGCAGAGGTTGCTGGCTACCAGTTTGACCGCAATGGCAATCAGGATGATGCCGAAGAACTTGCGGAGCACATAGATGCCGCCTTTGCCCAAAAGTTTTTCGAGATTATTGACGTAGCGCAAAGCCAGATAGACAATGATAATGTTGGCTACCAGGCCGAGCACAATGTTCAGGATGCTGTATTCGGCACGAAGAGACAGAAGTGCTGTAAATGTTCCGGCGCCTGCAATAAGCGGGAAAACGACAGGGACCAGCGTGGTAGAGCCCTTCGGACCGTCAGCGTAGCGGAAAATCTCGATGCCTAATGTCATCTCGATGCCCAGCAGGAAGATGACAAATCCACCGGCAACAGCGAAAGAGTTAATGTCAACGCCGAACAGATCGAGAACGGTTACGCCGGCAAAGAGGAATACTACCAGAATAAAAAGCGAATAACATGCCGCCTTAGCCGCATTGATCGGACCTGATTTTTCCTGCAGGTCGATCACTACCGGAATCAGTCCGGTTACATCGATAATGGCGAACAGAACAATAAATGCGGAGAGAAACTCCTTGAAGTCAAAGTACATATTTTTGTGATATGGGGTTAATGGGGTTAATGGGGTTAATGGGGTTAATGGGGGTGATGGGGTTAATGGGGGTGATGGGTTGAATGGGTCTAATGGGTCTAATGGGCAATTATACCAGTTTAATT
>JAGBQS010000254.1 GCA_017632695.1 Bacteroidales bacterium | reverse complement strand
CAAGAAAGTGTCCAAGAAAGTGTCCAATAAAATACTTCAAAAACCAGATTAACAAAGGCTCAGAAGGATATTGTGAATTTCTGCTCTGTGCCAAGAAGTGCTAAGGAAATAATGGAGCGTCTTGGTATAATAAACCACTCTGCAAATAAAAAGAGACATATTCAGCCGTTGGTAGATATGGGCGTGTTAGAAATGACGAGTCCAGATAATCCTATCGATAGAAATCAGAAGTATCGCAAAGTAGTGAGAAAATGAATAAAGCAAGTTAATGAAACAATTCTTATTTATACTCCTGCTTTTGGTGCTGCCTATGTGTTCATGGGCGGTGAGCGACTACGCATGGCAGACGCCTTCGTACAAATCGACGGAGGCAATGCCGGTGGGGGGCGGGGACATCGGCCTGAATGTCTGGATGGACAGCCTGACCGATGAGGTGCTGTGCTATGTGGCGCAGTCCGGATGGTTCGACGAGAACAATACGCTCCTGAAGGCAGGTTTGCTGCGGATCCAGGTGGGGAATAAATGCGGAGCATTTGTGGAGCAACGGCTGTGCTTAGAGGACGGATACCAGCAGATCCGCTGGAAACATGCCACACTGACCATCTGGGTGGATGTGTGGAAGCCGGTTGTGCATATTGAGGCCGATAAGCCTATCCGGGTGACCTACGAGTGCTGGAGGACTGAGGATTCGCCCGTGAACAAGGCGATCGGACAGCAGTCGTCGTGGAAGTGGATCGTGCCCAAGGGTACGGTTACGCATGCGGACCAAAGGGTGGACGAGGCGGACGGAGGCGTGCTCTTCTGGCACCAGAACCTGGACTCGACCGTTTGGGACTATACCGTGCGCCAACAGCAGTTGGAGGCGTACGCAAGCCAGCTGTACAACCCGCTGAAGGGCCGGATCATGGGCGGCCACCTGAAGCGCCAGAGCCAGAAGCATTATACGCTCACCCTCTGCAACCTGCTGTGCAAAGCCCCTACGGACCCGGAACGGCTGGGCGAGTGGAAACGGCAGCTGACGCAGACGGAAACGGGCATCAGCACGGGTCAGGACCGGAAGCTGTCGCGCCAATGGTGGAACGGCTTCTGGCAAAGGTCGTACATCGAGGCGGACGCTTCGTGCTCGGATACCGTGAAGACCATGATCCGGAACTACAACCTTTTCCGCTATCTGCTGGGCTGCAATGCGCACCCCTCAGAGCAGGGCGAACGATGGCCCACGAAGTTTAACGGAGGCCTGTTTACTTTCAATCCGTTAGATGCGGATACTACCCTCCTGAAGGCTGAACGCGAAACGCCCGGTGTGGTTACGCCCGACTACCGCAAGTGGGGAGGCGGAACGCATACGGCCCAGAATCAGCGCTTAGTGTACTGGCCGATGCTCCGGACGGGCGATTGGGATGCCCTGCAAGGCCAGCTGGACTTTTACCTGCGCCTGCTGCCCACGGCCGAGCTGCGCAGCCGCCACTACTGGAACCTGAAGGGCGCCTGTTTTACGGAGCAGTTGGAGAACTTCGGTCTGCCGAATCCTGCCGAATACGGCAAGCATAAGAACGGGGGCGACCCGGGCATTGAGGATAACCGCTGGCTGGAATATGAGTGGGACACGGCCCTGGAGTTTGCCCAGATGATGCTCCTCTCCCGTCACCCAAAGGCTGTGGAGTTTGCGCTGGCCTGCCTCCGCTTCTTCGACCATTACTACACGCGTCCGGGCGAACCGTTCTGTATCTATCCGGGCTCGGGCTGCGAAACGTACAAGATTGCACGCAATCCGGCTTCGACACTGGCTGCCCTCCAACGGGTTTCGGCCACGCTGGCCGAGATGGAAAGCCTCTCGAACGAGGACCGGATCTATGTGGTGAGCTTCGGCCAACGTCTGCCTGACCTGCCCCTTTACAAGCAGCTGAACCCGGAAACGGGCGATAGCGTGACGTGCTACGCGCCTGCCGAAACGTGGGAACGCATCCAGAATGTGGAGACGCCCCAGCTCTACCCGGTATGGCCCTGGCGTATGGCGGACAGGGAAACGGGACGCAATACGTACCTGTGCGACTCGGTTGCCATCCGGAACCGCTCGCACATAGGCTGGAAACAGGATAACATCTGGGCGGCCGAACTGGGTCTGACGGACGAGGCTTTCCGGCTGACTGCCGAGAAACTGCTGGCTCACCCCTACCGCTTCCCGGCCTTCTGGGGTCCGGGCTTCGACTGGATGCCGGATCTGAACTGGGGCGGTTCGGCCATGATAGGACTGCAGGAAATGCTGCTGCAGGAGGCTCCGGACGGCTCGCACATCCTGCTGCCTGCGTGGCCCAAGGATCAGAGAGTGAGATTCAGGCTGTACGACAGTAAGATGCGGCCTGTGGAGTATAAAACGGTTAAGATACTGAAATCGGTTACACTGACGGTAACGAAGACGGAACCGTAACCTTTACCCTGATTTTAACCATAACGTTAACTATAACGAGAACGAAAATATAAACAAACTTAAACTAAAACTGTTATGAAAAATCAATTCTGGGCCGTGGTAATCGGCATCGGTTTAGCCCTGTGCGGCTACTTTATCTATTGCGGTATTGACAACATGGCAAACAAGGACCGCTTTGTGACGGTTAAGGGTCTGTCAGAACGTGAGGTGATGGCCGATAAGGTCACCTGGCGCCTGTCCGTCAAGGTTACGGGCAACCAGAGCGAACGCCTGTACGACCAGCTGGAACCTAAGCTGCAAACCCTGCGCAAGTATCTGAACGAGAATGGAGTGAGCAACGAGGAGATTGTTCCGAGCGCTCCCTATCTGTACGACCGGTCGGACTGGTACAACTGGGCCGAGAAGAAGGCCTTTGTGGATCAGTTTGAGCTGACGGGCTACCTGACGGTTGTTTCGGACAAAGTGGAAATGATTCGCGACATCAACCTGAAACAGCAGGAACTGCTGAAACTGGGCGTGCTGATTGACAACAGCATGCTGAACTACGAGTATTCGGGCCTGAATACCCTGAAACCCGAAATGGTGCAGGAAGCTACCCAGAACGCTCGCGTGGTGGCCGATAAGTTTGCCGAGGACGCCAAGTGCCAGTTGGGCTCGATCCGTACTGCCCGTCAGGGCCAGTTTGAGGTTACCAGCAACGACGTCTTCCCCTACCTGCGCCAGGTGCGCGTGGTGGTGAATATCGACTATTACCTGAAGTAAAGACAGGGAGGTAATAAATGGGAGGTAACTGAAGTTAGAAGGAGTTAACGGACGTTACCTATTATTAGGAGTTAATGGGAGGTAACAGAAGTTAGAAGGAGTTAGCGGACGTTACCTATTATTAGGAGTTAATGGGAGGTAACTGGAGGTAATGGGAGGTAACTGGAGGTAACTGGAGTTAACAGGAGTTAGCGGACGTTTGTTTCGCCTGCTTAGGTAACGTCCGCTAACTCCTCAGGCTGAAAGCCTGTTAACTCCAAATAACTCCTGTTAACTCCTTTTAAACTCGTTATCTCCTTATAATAAAAATCGCTCCTCTTCGTCCATGGTCTTGAGGCTGGCTGCCGTGGCCGACCAGTCGGTCTCCATAATGCCGGCTGCCATGCCGTCGGCCATCTGTACGAGGGTGATGAGCGGAGAGTGCTCCTTGGCGGCATTGAGATTAGACTTCTCGTCAGCACTCTGGAAAGGCAGATCCCAGGCTGCCATGTGCCAGCGGATGGCAAGCATCTCGTCTTCGGTCATCCGCAGACCCCAGTTCTGGAGCATGATGACGGACTTCTCGCCATGGCCGAAGGGCGCCCACGAGTAATCGAGGTTGTAGCCCAAGGCATCGGTCCAGACGCCATTAGGCAACTTCTGCCGCTTCATGGTCTGTACATAGATGGCAGTTTTGCAGACATCGTGCAGCAAGGTGGAGATCACAATACTGTCGTCGGGCAAAAGCACGTCAATGTCCTGCAGAAGGGGCTCTTTGGTTATCATGTTGTGGCCGTCCTTCAGGGTCTGCTTCAGCAGCTTGGCCATCTGGAAGACGTGCATGGAGTGCAGAACCAATCCGCCAGGCTCGTTCAGATGAAAACTGGATGAGGCGGGTGCGGTATAGAATCCGTGCTCGTCCAATTTGTTTAATACCTGTTCGATGCCTTCGCGGCCTGTGTTGCGCAAGGCTTTTTCGAACCAGACTTTAAGCTGGGCTATGCGAGCCTCCTGCTCGGGGGTCATTGTTACCGGGTATTGCATATAGGTTGTTTCGTTTGGGCTGGGGTTTTCGTTTTGATTTTCGTTTCGGGTTTTCGGTTTTGGGTTTAGTTTAGGGTTCCGTTACCGTTTCCGTTCTAGTTTCCGTTACGGACAGGACCGGGTTTACCGGCTCCCACCACCGGGGAGTTCAAATAACATTATTGGATATGATTCGGGCAAAGGCTGACCTGCCAGGTTGATCCTGGAGTCCTTATCCCCGGACTGCTTATCGCGCTTAACTGCACTGATGCCCGAAGCTTCCTCCTTCAGACGTGCCTGCATGCGCTCGTACTCCACAGCTGCCAGGATGAAGGCTCCCAGCACCTTACCTTCGGTATAGGAAGTGATCTTGGTAACGTCGCTGCCCAACAGATAGTAGGCTGCCGATCCGTCGCGCCTGTTGCTTCCGCCCAAACCTGCCGAGGCACAGCTGTTGATGAGCTCGTAGGAGCCGTCGGTCTTCTGCTTCACAAATTCGGCCACAAAGCCCTGATAGGCCTTGCGGGCAACGGGCAGATACTCGTCGGCCGGCAGGAGCCCCAGACGGATGGCCTTCAGGTACGAGGCGATGAAGATGGCCGATGCGGAGGCCTCCAGATAGTTATATTTGGTGCTGTAGCTCTTGTTCTGGTACTTGGAGGCCGAGAAGGATCCGTCGTAGGCCAGCAGCTGATACCAGCAGCCTGTGGCTTCGTCCTGACGTGCCTTCAGTCCGGCTGCCAGTTCCTCGAGATACTGCAAGAGACGCGTGCGGCAATCCGTGCTGTAGTTCTGGAGCGAGGACTGCGTGGGGGGATAGAGCTGGTCGGTAGGCATCTGCTCGAGCACATCGACCAATGCCAGGAAGTACCAGCCGCATGCCCGGCCCCAATATTCGGCCGAACGGCCTGTTTCAGGATCGGCCCAGCAGGAGGAAGCCGAGTTGGTGGGATCGGCCGAGAAGGCGTGCCAGAGGAGCTGCTTGTCGGTATCCCACAGGTAGTGCCAGGTGATGTCGAACTGACGGGTAATGAGGGCCCAGTCGTTGCCCTCGTCGGCAATATGCAGGCCGTACTGCTGCAGCTGAGCCAGCAGAGCCGGACCCATATACTGGCCGTCGAGCCACATCTGATCCACATATCCTTTCTTGTGCCACCAGCCTCCGGCTGCCGTCTGGTTGACCTCCGGCTTGATGACGTACGTCCGGTTGGCATCGGCAAGACCCTGAACGGCACGCTGCATGGCCACTAAAGAGTTCTGATGGGTGGAGGCATCGGCCACCTGGGCAAAGGCTGCCCCTTCGGCCGTGAGGTCATAAAGGGAACTGTACATCTTGCTGGCATTCAGATCGTCCAGACTGCCGCCTGTTACGGGTACCTGCGAGGCGAACGTGTTGGCATAATCCTGAACGCTATAGAACCACGGACGCGCAAAGAGCGAGTCCTGATAATAGTCGGCTGCCTCGATGACCGCCTTGGTCACCAGACCGACCACATAATCGAACTTCAGTCGCGACGGACCGCCTGCATTCTGCTTCACGAGGTTGCCGTTGGCATCGAACACATTCAGACCTACCTGCGTCTTGTTGGTGTAAAAGTCCTGCAAGCGGCTCTCGATGAGCAGGCGGCTGTACATGCGGGTTGAATCGAAGGTCACATCCGTGTAGGGATTGTCGGCTTTTGCCTGCTGCTGGCACGATGCCAGATTCAGCACAAGGGTCAGACCTGCTGCGGTCATTCCAAATAATTTCATGAGTGTATGGTTAGTTGTCATTTTGAATTGCTTCTTTAGTTTTTCCTTTTATCTTGTAGTTCCTCTTTGGTCTCGTACATCCTCGATTGATCCGGACTTGCCGGTTCATTTAGAGCTTCCTCGTTTGGTATGAACCAGAATAGCTCCGCTGGCTCCCCGGACGCCATAAATGGAGGCATCCTTGAGGACTTCGACACTCTCAATGTCGTACAGGCTGACGAAATCGAGCGATTGCGTTATGACTCCGTCTATCAGATACAAAGGCGTACAGTCGAGCATGATACTGCAGGCTCCCCTGATGCGAACCGTTGGGGTTCCGCCCGGAGCGTTATCGGGCGTAATGACCAGTCCCGGTACCAGGCCTGCCAGGGCATCGAGCACGTTGGTCTTGCCTGTGCGGACCAGCACCTCGCCCGAGATGCCGTTGCTGGCTACCACTTTTTCGCGACGCCTGACGTAGCCGTAACCGATATCGGCCAGCTCGTTGGCATCGGAAACCTGCGGCTTCAGCTGGTCGCCCATAATAACACGGACTCCCCTCCGACCTTGTACGGGAACGGCATAAACTGTCTTATGATATTCCAGATAAAGCGTATCGGTTGGACGGACATCGGTCAGTCCGAACCGGCCTTTCTTGTCGGTCTTGGTGTAATAATCCCTCGAAACGGAATAGACGCGCACGCCCTTGAGCGGAGTCTGGAGGGCATCGGTCACCACCCCGTTAAAATAGGTATGACTTCCGGAACCATCGGACGCCCAGGCTCCAATGGCCATACTGAATGCAACCAGCATCATGCTGACGCGAAATTTTCCCAAGTTCTTCATAAGCATAATTGTGTTTGGTTAACGGTGCAAAGATAAGCATTATTTTTGGATTTCGGCCGAAACACGTCCAAAATTCAGCAGGAATACGGCAAAAAAACTGTTTCGACGTCTATAAAGCCTGCCGGAACTTGGTAAACAGGCTGTAAATCTGCTCCCAGGTGACGCTTGTGGCGGGCTGGAAATCGTCCGAATTCATGTACTGCAGGATGGACGAACGCAACTGACGGGCTGCAATCCGACGGTCCAGATGGTTGATCAGGTCCGCATTTACCACTACCAGCCTGCCGCGACCGACCTTGGCTTCGAAGATTACGCCCATTCGCGTATCGGCAAGCGCATAACCTATGGACTGTACGAGGGGCTGGAGGTCGGCTGGCATATCGTCGAGCAAGACCGGATACGTACGGTTTACTACCTCCCACCATTGCAGATCGCTATGGAAGGATGTGGGGAAGTGACGGAACATGGGACTCTCGGACCGGATGAGCAATCCGTAGGTCTGCGTGGAATACTCGCCCATCCAAAGCGGATTCCAGAATACCGGCTGGAGCGACTGGCGGATGCCTCGGCCGTTGTTGATCTGATCATAACCGATAAGCAGGACCTTGCCGCCCTTTTCCAGTATCTGCTGCGCCTTGGGATCGGGCACGCGGGTGACATACACCTCGCCTGCATCCAGATCGGGCTCGGACGGATATACCCAGAAGTTCCAGGTATTACGGTACTTGCCTACCTGCAGACTGAACTCCAGTTGGGTGGCTTCGGTCAGACTGAGCTGAGATAACGGAAGCGACTCATCGGCTATGGTGTTGCCGCTGCCGAAGGGGAAATCCTGAGGCGCATACGTCCGGCTGGCATACATACGGCCTGCGGCATCTGTAAGTGTCCAGGAAGCTACGGTATGGGTTAGCGGGCCTTCGCCCAGATTGGAGACTTCGAGCCCGAACCGGAGGGTATCGGACGAAAGGTAGGTAAACTTACGGGTGCGGAGCAAGGGAACAACAGGGCCGCCCCACTGGAGCCACTCGGAGGCCTTAACGTATGGCTTGGGGTCGTAAAAGACATCGAGCATGCCTTCGGTTGCCGTGCCCTGACCCAGATAATCGGCAATGGAAAGCAGGGCGTAGCCGCCATAGTTGCGGGTTCGGCGCAGACGCTCGAGCTCGTGCTTGTAGCAAAGTACCTGCAAGCGGCCGGATGCCAGCACGAACGAATCGGCCAGCTGCTCCATGCCTGCCTGCTGCACCAGATGACGGGCTATCAGATGGAAACTGGGCTGCATGAGTCCGGTAAACTTGGGTATCTCGCGGAAATTGGGGAAGGCACACCACTGCCCTACCTCGTGCGCCACAAACGGCTGGCTGAGCGTATCGATGGCGGCATTGAAATCGGACATGCTTTCGGGACGCCTGCGGCTCCAGTCCAATCCGCGCAAGCCTGCCCGCATGTGGTACTGGTTGCCTTTGGCCCAGGCCCAACTGCCGCCTGTGGCAAAACCGGTATACAGACGTCGGGGGTCCTGCTTTGCCCAATAGGTGGTCCAGCGTTCGGCCATGGGGAGCCAGTCTTTGCCCTTGGGCTCGTTGCCTCCCGCCAGCATCACAAACGAGGGATGATTGCCGTATGCCTGGATGATCTGTTCGGCCTCCTGCTCAATGTAACGCTCTACATCGTTGCCGGTTCGGAGCATGACATTATGGCTGGGCCACGAGGAACATTCGGGCTGCAGGTAGAATCCCAGACTGTCGGCTGCTACAAAGGCAGCTTCAGGGGGACACCAGCTGTGAAAACGCACCATATTGAAGCCCCACTCCCGAAGCGTCCGGAAATAACCCATCCAATAGGGAACATCCGTGGGCGGATAGCCTGTAAGCGGGAACTGGGCACCATCCACATTGCCGCGAAGGAATACGGGACGGTTGTTGATGCGGATGTAATGGGTATCGGCACTTACCTGACGCATGCCGAAGGTCACTTCCTGCGTGTCGAGTTCCTGTCCCTTACGGTCGAGCAAGCTGATCTGCAAATGGTAGAGGGAGGGTTGATACTCGTCCCAGATGCGGGTGAATCCGGTCAATTGGGCTTCGAAACGGAGACTGTCGGCCTCGAGCAGGACGGGAAATGTCTTCTCGCCTGCTTCGCTCCGGAAGCGCAAAGTCAGTTTCTGGGGCTTGGCGGGCAAGGGCTTTCCTTTGTTATACTGGGTTCCGTAGCGCAGCAAAACCTGCACCCGGGCCTCCTGCGCGGCCACATCCGGGAAGATGCGGGTATCCGTGTACTGCAGACGGATGGGCGGCTGGGCAACAAAGCGGATGCTGCCTACCACTCCGTTCCAGTTGCCCTGACAGTTATCACTTACGCTATAGGAGTTCTTCGACATGGGGACCTGATCCATGGTGTTGCTGACCTTTACGAGCAACCGGTTGGTCTGACCGGGCTTGAGCAATCCGGTAACATCGTACTGGTGCGGAGCTCCCAGACTCCGGCATCCCTTCCCCATCTCGGGACACACATACAGGGAGGAGGCTTCGACCCCATTGATGAATACCCGGCTCTTGATATGTACGCGCTCCAGGAAAAGCGTTACCTGCTGATGTTCCCATTCGGCAGGCACCTCGAACTCGCGCACATAGTCTTCCTCTCCCACAAAGAGCTGTGTGGGAGTCATGATGTAAGGATTCAGCACGGGACTGCCTTCCGTACGGAACGGCTCGAAGCGTGCGTCCTTCTCGTAGAATGAACTGTAGGGCTGATACGTCCACTGTGTGCTGACAGTAGGCGCCTCAGCCTGGGTACTTAACCAAGAGCCCGACAGATCAATAACCTGTCGGGCCTGGATTTGTAAAGCAAGTAATAGTAAGAAAAGTACTACCTGCGTTTGTTTCATTCTAAATGCCTGGTTAGAAAATTAGAACTGCTTAGTCAGGAGATTATACACCTTCATCAAGTCCAGCTTCGATGTTGTTAGCTTCCTCAGCCCAGTCAGATACGGTAGCACTTACGCCCAGCGGTACCTGCTCAGGAGAAAGGGTGATGGTCAGCACGTTGTTCTTGCCGGCAACTGCGTAGAATGAAGCAAAACCGGTCTTGAGGTTACGCTTAACAACCTCAGTACCGTTAACCAGGTTAACTTCGAAAGTAATTTCAATATCGCAATCACCAGGAGTTACCATGATGGTGCGACCAACCTGAGAGGTCTCTTCAATAACGTCACCAGGAGTCTGTTCGGTTACGGTAGTTTCAAGGTTGATGGCACCATCTACTACAGAAGCTTCGTTAACAGCATATGAACTGTATTTGGCGGAGTCAGAGCTGACAAAACCCTGTGCGCTGAAGCTGTATGCCTTTTTGTTAGGAGCATAGATGGTAACATCACCTACAACATACTGGTAAGCATCACTTCTGAATGCAGGAACAATCTGGCAGGTTACCTGAGCCAGGATGTGCTTGAAGTCGAGCGTAACATTGCCGTTACCATTGTTGGCAAGCAATGATGTGGTGGTGCAGGCAGCCATCAGGTCGGTTGCGCCATCAACGTCTACAGGATCGATCTCTCCTGAGAGAACGTCAATCATATCGTTGCCGATTGATGCCTCGAGGTTCTGTGCATTGTAGAAGCCGTAGAATGTAACTTCGGTAGAAGGTTCCATTGGCCAGTAAACTTCCTCATCAGAAATTACATTATACCAACCCTGATACTCAAAATCGTACTTGTAAAGTGCGGTGTCGAGCATAACAGGACTCTTAGGATCGTTGGTAGCGGCATTCAGCCAGAAGCCCTTGATTGGGGACTGGAGCGAATCGATACCGGCAATTCCGGCTGCATCGCCTGCGGCCTGACGGGTCAGACCTGGAACGTAGGTTGACACTGTGAGAGGAGTTCTCGAATCATACTTGGTCTCAAAAGACTCGGAAATCTCGCTTGAGCAGCTGCTCAGTACGAGAACTGCAGTAGCAGTCGCAAACAGAATTTTTTTCATAATGATTAAATTGAGAGTTTAGTTATAAAAAAGGTGTAATATAGTTTTAGAATCTGATTTCGATATTGTTGGTTTCGCCCCAGTCGCTGACGCCTACCTGAAGTCCGTTAACCACATGTGGCAGAATCAGACCGCCCTGCTCGGTAACGTTGTCCGGATATTCGGCATTCGGATCCACTTTTTCCGTACTGGTACCAACCTCGACATCGATATTGGCCACAGGATCGCCAGTCTCTTCCTCCTTCTTCTGGGCTTCGTGGAACTGCTCAGTAAATTCTTCGGTCAGATCGCGACTGAACTGAACCGTGTCGCCATTCACCAGATAGAACGTAAGGTTCAGGGCTATGGATTGCTGGGCGGTATCCGATTGGGCGGTATCTCCGCGCGACAACGAAAGATTGTCATATCGGGTATTCGGCAGACCGAAGGTACCGAATGTGGTCTCGATGGTGCCAGGCAGGGAATCGTTTTCGTTGGCCTGAAGCGACCAGTCGGCCAGACGCATGTCGCAGGTGGTTGGAAGCGTTGTGAGCAATCCCATCTTGAAACCGGCACTCATGTTGGTAATGGTGCCCGTTACCGCACGTGCGCTCTTCAGACCGAATACGTTGACCTTGACATTCACGCCCAATACGAAATTCTTGGGACGTAAGGTTCCGCTGGCATTGAAGCCTCGGGTTTCGGACGATTTGACTGAACCATTCGAAGCACAGGACAACATGCTGGGACGCAATGTTCCGCTTGCATTGAAGCCTCGGGTCGTGGTCTTCATGTTCGAACCGTACAGCTTGGTATCACCCTTCTCTTCTTCCGACTCCTCTTTGATGATTACCTGCGAATCTTCGAAGCTCGAGAATGAGA
The DNA here is from genome assembly GCA_017632695.1 of Bacteroidales bacterium. GTDB lineage: Bacteria > Bacteroidota > Bacteroidia > Bacteroidales > UBA3663 > Liminaster. Next base: position 1,506 of record JAGBQS010000254.1, on the reverse strand, counting down.
ACTTCAGGTTGGAGAACTCCTCCTCCGACTGGTTGAAGCAGACTACCGAGTAATCCTGATCGGGAACGGTGGTCGAGAATTCGTCGACCGCATTGGTATGATAGACATACGGAACGGTATCGAGGTCGGGCTTGCCTGTCTTGGGGAAAAGATAGAGCGTCATACCCGTAGGCCTTTCCGTCTCACTCCAGTCAATATAGAAGGTCAGATGCGCAGAACCTTTCTCGGCTATGATGTTTTCGATTTCTTCACGGGTGTAAAGCTGATCGAAATCGCAGGAAACAGCCACTATGCAGCAGAAAAGCATGCACAGGAGGCAACGGCTGATCTTTACCATGCTGCATCTCCTTTCTGCTTATTATTCCTGTGCTGCCAGCTCTGGTTGATCAGCCACGAAATACTGATGCCTGCACGGGCAGGAAGAACGGTTCCGAAAGATCCGTTATAGTGCTTCATCCGATACTCTTTATAGATAATGTCATAATGGCGGTAGTCTGACTGTATGTAGCCGATACCCAGATTCAGGTCCAGGCGCCACCAGTCGGTCAGCCGGAACGACCAGCCGGCATCGATACCGGCCGAGAAAAGATTGTCGCTCTGATAGCCGCGCGACTTGTTGTGACCATCGCTCCAACGGCAAATATCGTAGCGTCCTCCATAGGCGTATACGCCCAGATACGGACCCGTCAGCGCTTCCTGACAGCTGTTCCAGCCTCGCATATACCATCGGCCTTCACCTCCGAATACCAGCATCTGCGTGGTACGTACCTTTCCGTTATCATTGGAATCCCACCAGGGAGTCACAGCATCGAAACTTAAGCTCCAACGGTTGCCAAAGCCTACTTCTGCCGATACGTTTGCAAGCGTGGCAGCATCCAAAAGCACATTCGATTTAACAGCGACAGGGAACTTATCCAACCAACGGCCAGATTCCGGTACAGAAGACGTTTGTGCCAATAGTCCAAGCAATGGCATCGACGCTATCACCATTGTAAGAAGTAATCCCATTGTTTTCATCGGGGGCAAATATACGAATAAAATTCAGTTATTTCTAAAATTATTAAAAAAAATTACAAAAATACTGAAATTTTTCCATTTTTAATAGAAAAATGTATGTTTTGTCGGTTAAATTCCAATCCATATACCCGATTATCATCGTGCTGATAATGAGGACGCGGATCGGAAGCAAGCACTTTGCGCAGAGCCATTAGTTTGCTGGAAGTGAAGAGGTTTTCCACTTCGGGCGAAAACTCGACCTCCAATTCGGGCTGCTCCTTTGTCTGATCCGTAAACCCGCCCGAAGCTTCCGGATGACTGTCGGCAAACGGCAGGTACGGCTTGATATCGAATATCGGTGTCCCGTCCATCAGATCGGCTCCCCGGACCCAAAGAACGGGTCCGTCAGGACTGTCGAGTTCAATGCGACTCAGCTGCACACATGACAAGCCGATCGGATTGGGCCGGAAGGGACTGCGCGTGGCAAAAACTCCGACCCGGACGTTGCCT
>JAGBQS010000253.1 GCA_017632695.1 Bacteroidales bacterium | reverse complement strand
CTATCCGCAATTCGGTCATTTGGCTGACTTTCGTTCGTCTGTTTGGCCGGTTTTTGTTCGTCTGTTTGGCCGGATTACGTTCGGTCATTTGGCATTTCCCCAAAACCCGCTTGTTTCCAGATACTCTGCCAGGAAGGCGGAGAGGACGTCCTGCACCGTTTTCACATGGGGACCGGGCAGGCGGTTCATAAAGTTGGTATAATCGGAAGCGTAGGTATACAGGCTATGCTTCAGGGATTCCGATCTCATGGATGTACGGGCATCGGCAAGTAATTGCCGGAAAAACTGATCGGCATTCCGGTTCGGGGCAGCGGCCGACAGGTATTCATCCAAAAACAGGCGTACAATGGCGAAGCGGCCGTGGTTGGAATACAGGCCCATGTGGGCGATGTTCTGCCGGCTCAGGTGTCGGAAAGTCTCAATCAGATAATCGTTCCGGTAGCCGATGGTGCATTCCTTCCGGATCAGCCGGCGTATCAGCAGCTGTTTCAGCAGCGTGATCTCGAAGTCGAGCTGCAGGTAACGCGCATATTCCCGGTAGCCGATGTCCCGGCATTTCATAAGGCGGCGGGTGCGTTCCTTTTCGTCCAGCCGGCTCAGAAACAGCTCTTTGTGCAGTTGGTCGAGCTCACGGTTCAGCGCAATCACCTTATTTTGTACAATTTCCGTCATATTACTGCCTTGTACAGCCAGTGAATCCACTTCGGCCTCGATGTTGCAGTCGAGGCCCGATTCGCGTCCCCATTGGGCAAAGCGTTCCTTGGCCTGTTGCAGCATGCCGGTCCAGTTGTTTTCGTCGAAGTACCCGAAGCAGGTCAGGTCCAGCTGCTGCATCACTTCCTGCAGGTTCTGCAGGACATCGGGGCTTATATAGGGCGGTTGCAGCAGCCGGCAGGCACGGAACACGCACTGGGTTACCAGCAGCACCTCGGTAAAGCAGACGGGTAGGGGCAGGGCGCGGAAACAGCTGCAGAAGTCGTTGACGTTGGCCAGAAAGCTGTCGATCAGGCACTGTTGCGAAGTGTCCGGCTGCCGGTCCGTCAAGGTGTTGCTGCAAATCAGCAGCCAGGCTCCGACCGCATTCCGGCACGAGACAGACGAGCGGTTGCAGCACTCAATGAACTTGCCGATGGTGGCATGTTCCGGTTTTTCGATGGGTTCCGGAAGCGATTGCAGGCTATACGATGCTTGCAGGAAATTCAGCCGGCAGATGATCCGTTTGCCTTTCGCATCGGTGATTTCGAAACTGTCTTCGCAGCGGGCTTCGACCGATGTCCTGCCCTCGGCCTGCCAGAAGTAGAGGCCGTTCAGGAAAGGGAGTACCTGTAGGACAGGCCAGCCGTATAGCAGGAAAAAGACCGATGTCTCGCCGTTGCAGTCCTTACTGACGGCCGACACCAGCCTTGCCTGACCGTCGGTCAGTTCCTCCCGTAGGGCCGCCTCGTCACCGATGACTTCGGCCAGAATCTGATTCGTATACAGAACAGGGGTATAACGCTTTCTGCAGCACATTGCCTTCTTCTTTTTTATTCGGGGCGCAAAGTTAGCGCTTTTTCCCGGAAGATGCAAGGCCCCATGCCCTACAGCGGTCGTTATTTAACAACTTATAAGATATCGTATGTGTAGAATATAATTAGAAGACCGCTGCAATTTTACTGATCTTCTCCAAACGGGACATGAACGATTTGTCCTGCTTCATCTTCTGCATGTTATAATCTGCCTGCAGGCCAAGCCAAATGTTGGCATTGGTACCAAGAGCAGCCTCCAGCAATAGGGCATACTCTGTAGTAACAGGACGCTTACCGTTCAGAATCTCGTTAAGCACAGTATATGATACTCCCATCTGCTGGGCCAAATCCTTCTGGGTAAGGCCACGCTCCAAAATCTCATCCTTTATCATCTCACCCGGATGAATTATCATTGATGAAGTCATATTGTTGGCAATCTTTTCTGCTGATTCTTTCATCTTTTTGTGATGCTTTAGTGATGCTTTTTGTGATGAAACACCTTTCTTTTGTGATGCCTTTTGCGTATTGGGGGACATTATTATCCTTCCGCCTCTTGTGGGGCACATAATGATATATGCCCACATTTTCGTCTCGCAAATATACGGCATTTTTTGCAAATGTGGCATATCTGCTGCCGTTTTTATGCTTTTTAGAGCAGTAATAACGGTGTTTTGTGCAGTTTTTCAACGAAAAGAGGGTGCTTTTTTCAAAAAACGCAGAAAAACAGCCTGAGTTTTTCCCGACGGACCGAAAAAGGGCGATTTTGGGGGCATTTCGGGCAAAAGTTCAGAAAAACTGAAAAATTTTAACCTTCAGTTTTTTCAGGTCAAAAAAAATGGTCCGAAAATTTGGTAATGTCGCAAAAAATTAGTAACTTTGCAACGTCAAAACCAGTGGATTAACTGTCATTTCCGGAGTGCTCTTGCCATCGTGTTTTGTCAATTTTGAAAACAGAAACCAAACTTATTAATAAATTAAATGAACCACACCAACATGGACCTTCTGGCCGATGCGCTGGAAGTTATGGGGGGAGAATGCGTAATAGCCGAAGCCCCGAAGTGCCTGTTGCCCGACGAACAGGAACAGTATCTGACACTGATGAAGCAGCTCGATGCCTGGCAGGTGCATCGGGACGACCGCTTTGACGACAACCGCTACCTGCTGGATTACGGCGGCATCCGCTGTTTTCCGCGCGGCGACGTGATTGCCATATCCGGTCGCGAAAAGAGCGGCAAGACTACCTCTTGCCGCATGATAGCCGCTGCCGTGCTGGCGGGACAATACCTGAATTTCCGGGCTCGCGAAGAGCAGTTGCGCGTGCTGTGGATCGATACCGAGCAGTACCGCGCCGACTCGCTGAAGATACTGCGAAGCCTCGAACTGATGTGCGGAAGGGAGCTGACTGACAACGAGTTCCGGCTGGTAAGCCTTCGCGGACAGGACATCATGGCCGACAGTGCCCTGATGAAACTCTCGCTGACCCTGATGTTCAACGAGTATCTGCCCGATCTGGTCATCATCGACGGCATCCGCGACTACATCTCCGACTTCAACGATGTGGTGCAGAGTACCGAAATCGTGCTCCACTGCATGGCGCTGTCCAACGGCGTATCGGCCGACGAAGCCCTCCTGAAAGGACTGCGTGCGCGCAAGCCCAGCTGCGTGCTCTGCAACCTGCACCTTAATAAGCCGAAGGATGACAATAACATGATGGGACACCTGGGTTCCGCTCTGGCCAAAAAGGCAGGCGAGATCTACAACTGCACCAAGGATCCCGACACGCGCATCTTCAGCATCACGCAAACAGCCTCGCGCGGCAGACCGTGGGAGCAGGACTTCAATTACCGCGTTCGCACCGAACTGGTGGATAACCGCATAGAGGTAAGCATTCCGGAAATGATGAATCAGGTGGCAGTCCAGACTGCGTTCGTAGAGACGAAAGCCAAGAACACGCGCCGCGTGACCGTCAAAAATTACAGTCAGGGGGCATTCGGAAAAGCACCCTACGCAAGTGCGAATGAGTTCCGCCAGCTGAATGACCTCGGCGAAGCCTTCCGTCTGATTATTCCCGAAGGGATGGGCGTACGGTCAGGCGAGCTGGGCGATGAGTTCCGCCAGAAATTCCTGGTATCGGTAAGCGATTACGGCCAGCTGCTTTCGGCAGCGCAGAAGGAACAGATCCTGTACCGGTTCTCGGTCGGAACCAGACAGGTCACCTACTTCCGCTACGAGGACCGCGAACTGGCTCAGGAGCAGATGCTCGAGGAGACGTCGCTGTTTGCCGGCGGCGGGGAACCGGAAGAAGAGAATCCGTAAGGAGAAAAATAAGCAAATCCTCGTGTACGCATGCGTATGCATGCATCCTACTCTCTGTGTAGGAGAGTAGGAAGAAAAAAAGGCGCGCAGCGCGCACACGAGGGCGCTGCTTACACATGCACACGCACATGAGAACGACCGATACCCGTCCCCTTGACGAAGTGTACGATGTCCCCGCCCTGGTAAAGACCCTGCAGACGGCTCACCTGAACCTGGCCGATTCATTGACCGACTGGTTCCGTCTGGCTTATGCCATGGCCGACGCAGGCCTGGACGAAGAGGACTTTCTGATCCTTTCGGCCGAAGCCGGGGAAAAATACCGTTATAAAGAGAACCACAGCCTTTATGCCAGTGCCCTCCGTAAGGCAAAAAGCACCGACTCCCGGGGCATCCGCTGCTTGCTCGGAATGGCTAAGGCGAACGGCATCGACATCCGACGCTTTTACAAACCGCCTGAAAACTACGGGCAGACCATAACGAAAACCAAAACAAATATCAGACACTCAAAACCTCAATCAACCTCAATGACAACAGAACCTTACCCCCTGCATATCCAGCATTTGGGCGAACTGGGCAGCCGGCTCGTGGACGCCTATTACCATTCTGAACATCCTAATGCGTTCCTTTCGGCACTGACCGGTAACGGGATCCTTACACAGGAACAGATGGAACACGCCTGCCGGCTGTACCGCCTCGGACGTGCCCGAAACGGCAGCATCGTCTTCTGGCAGATTGATGAACAGCAACGTGTACGCGATGGGAAGCTTATGCACTACGGTCCAGATGCCCATCGGCTGAAAGACCCGAATCATCATGCCTCCTGGGTCAGCTTTATGCTGAAAAACACGCTGGGAGCCGACGGTCAGCCGCTGCTCAGTGCCGGATGGAATGCATCGCGCTGTCTTTTCGGGCAGCACCTGCTGGACGGG
>JAGBQS010000252.1 GCA_017632695.1 Bacteroidales bacterium | reverse complement strand
TATGCAACGAGTACCCGTATCTGTTGGACCTGTTGCAGGAAGTGGCTGCCTTACCGCGGTTCCAACCACAACCGGAAAAGGGTCCGCTGACCGTGCGAATAATCAGTTTCAGTTTTAAGAAGGGTGTTCCCAATGATTTTTCAGGTAACGGAGGTGGCTTTGTCTTCGATTGCCGTGCCCCGCACAATCCAGGCCGTTATGCCGAATACAAGCAGCTTACCGGATTGGATCAGCCGGTCATCGACTTCCTTGAAGGCCGTGATCCGAACCCCGAGCACAAGCCTTTTGGCATGGAACTTACCATGCCTCAGTTCATGGAGCACGTTTATGCCTTGGTCGATCCTGCCGTTGCCACTTACCTGCATCGCGGATTTACACACCTGATGGTAAGTTTTGGCTGTACAGGCGGTCAGCATCGTAGCGTGTACGGTGCGCAGCATCTGGCCGAACATCTCAAGGCGCTTCATCCGGATTTGCACATCATTCTTGAACATCGCGAACAGGGAATCCTCCGACAAATGTAAATCCTCCGATAATGATAAAGAACATTAAGATACGTGTGCGGCCAGAAGTGTGGGCCGATCCGCAGAAACTCGAAGCCGAGATAGCACAGCAAAATGCCATTCAGCCAAAGGCGTTGCGCGGCATCCGCACGCTACACAGTAGCATCGACGCCAGACAACGGCAGGTGATGATCCAGCTCGATTTGGATGTATATATTAATGAGGAACCGCCGCAGACGCTTTTCGAACCGAAACAGTATCGGGAGGTGGACGGATCGAAGCAGGCCGTAGTGGTAGGCTTGGGTCCAGGCGGTCTCTTTGCTGCCTTGAAGCTGATTGAGTGCGGCATCAAGCCTGTTGTCATCGAGCGCGGACGCAATGTAACGGACCGCCGGCGAGATGTGGCTCAGATTAGCCGCACGCAGCAGGTCGATCCTGAAAGTAATTTCTGTTTCGGCGAAGGTGGAGCCGGTGCGTTTTCCGACGGCAAGCTGTTTACGCGTAGCAAGAAACGCGGTAACGTGACCGGTGTCCTGGAACGCCTCTGCCAGTTTGGGGCCGATACCGGTATCCTCGATGCTGCACACCCACACATCGGAACCGATAAGCTGCCGGCTGTTATTGCCAACATCCGCAACGAAATTCTGCGCTGTGGCGGAGAGATTCATTTCGAGACTGTGGTGGACCGTCTGCTGCTGCAGGGACAGCGTGTGGTGGGAGTGGGCACCAATCGCGGACAGGAATTTATGGGACCCGTCATTCTGGCTACGGGTCATTCGGCACGCGACGTTTACCGGATGCTTTATCGCGAGCACATACCCATCGAACAGAAAGGTTTGGCCATGGGCGTTCGCCTCGAACATCCGCAGCAACTCATCGATCAGATCCAATATCATAACAAGGAGGGCAGGGGTGCCTGGCTGCCAGCAGCTGCCTACAGTTTTGTGGCGCAGTCTGCGGGGCGGGGCGTCTATTCGTTCTGTATGTGTCCCGGTGGTGTGGTCGTGCCAAGCGCTACGGGTCCGCAACAGGTGGTGGTGAACGGCATGTCGGCTTCTGCACGTGCCGGCCGATGGGCCAATGCCGCGATGGTGGTCGAGATCCGTCCGGAAGATATGCCCGTCTTACTGGGCGAAGGCATCTTCCCAGAGTTGCCTACATGCACATTCCTCGATTCGATGGGCGAGGCGCTGAAGTCCGATTCTCCTTTGGCAGGAATGGCGTTGCAGGAACATATTGAACGGAATGCGTGGCTGAACGGAGGACAGAAGCAGGTGGCACCTGCCCAGCGGATGATAGATTTTGTCCGAGGACGTCTTTCGGCCGATTTGCCGGCAGTTTCTTACACGCCAGGCGTCTTGGCTTCTCCGCTCCATTTCTGGATGCCGCACTTCATCAGCAGTCGTCTGCGGGCGGGTTTCGAGGTTTTCGGACGCAGCGCACACGGATTCCTGACCAACGAGGCCGTACTGATGGCAGCCGAAACTCGTACTTCGTCGCCAGTGCGCATTCCGCGCGACCGCGACCTGTTCTGTCATCCTTCCATAGCCGGTCTTTATCCATGTGGCGAAGGTGCCGGTTTTGCCGGAGGCATCGTCAGTGCCGCCATGGACGGAGAGCGTTGTGCCGAGGCACTTGCAGCACAGTTATAGCCGTTCCGTTACGTTGCGGACGGCAATCGGTCATACCTATTATAAATATAGCGTGCTACCCGGTAAGAGTAGCACGCTTGTTTTGTGATTATTCGCCCAATATCTTGGACGGGTAACTCCGGGGTGGGGTTATGAAGTTATCTAACCATAACCTTGCGCGAGTTGCCATCGGCATCAACTACGATGTTCAGACCTGGCTGGAGCTGTTCGCGACGGATGCCGGTCGGGCTGTAGATTCCTTCAGCCATGCCTTTCTCAGCATCGACGGTTGTGATGCCGGAGATGAGACTCAGGTTACGCAGACGGCATTCTGCCAGCAGGAACTCGTGCATGCCTCCGGCACTGGTCTTATCAACAAACTGGATGATGTACTTGCCGCGTGCTCTGACTTCGAAGGACAGCGTCTGACGTTCGGCTGCTGAGAAATCGCCGGCAGAGTTTCCGTTCACGTTCGGAGCAGCTGTAAGGATTCCGGACGAAGCGAAGGTGCCGTTGTTACCGGTCAGGATGTTAGCCTGATACTGTGGCGTTCCCTTCCAGGCTGCCATGGCATATACCAGTTCGTAGTTGCCAGGATCGAGCGTAAGCGGATAGTTGGTGAGTCGGCCGTATTCGGCACTGGTGTTGCGCCAGTAGAGCGCCTTGCCCTGATAACCCGTCATGCCGGTAAAGGTGCGTGGGCCTGATCCGTTCTGGCTTGGGTAGTTGCGTACATCGGTACCGTCGGTGGTACGCCAGCCTTCTGGCAGGGCACCGCTGGCTACGTCGGTAAAGTCGAGGTTATAAACGGCCGCCATATCGTAGAATACAGGCTGGATGGTAACGTTGTCGTCCGGCATCGTGAATTCCACTTCGGTAGCATCGGCCTCAACCGGAATGGTCTTGCCTTGGGTGAAGAAGATGGAGTTAACAACCTTCAGGGTCTGAATGCCGTAGCCGTTATCCGGCTGGATGGTGAGGTGAACGGTCTGTCCTGCAGCAGCCGAATCAACATCGGCTGTAACAGTACCGAAGTCGGCAGTACGTATCTTCACACGGAACTGCTCAGGTTCTGCGGTGGAAGGTTCGAAGATAACCTGATCGATATACATCTGGATGGCACCGGTGTTCTGGAATACCACGGTATTGACACCCGACTTCATCTGCATGGTAACCACAGCCTCGCGCCAGTCGTTGATGTCAACCTGCTCAAAGTCGAGGTTCAGGGTCTTTCCGTTGGTAGCCACCGACATTTTGCCGGCCTTGCTGCTCTTGCAGTAGCGCACACGGATTTTGTACTTGCCGGCCTTGCCCAGTTTTACGTTGCAGCGGAGTGCACAGGAGGACGATGCCTGAGTCTCAATGTAACCCATACCGGCAAAGTCGTTCAGGTCCTGTGCCCACCAGCCCGAATGGGTGAGGGCTACGCTGGCATTCTTGCGATCCATGTTCTCGGCTTCGATGATTACCTTGCCTGTGAACTTCTCCGGCTGTTGCGGCTGGCCCAGTGCTTCGGATGGCAGAACGTCGGTGAGACGGTCGGTACCAGAACCGGAGCAATCAACGCGTACAATGGCAGGACCCATGTGGCGCACGGTGAAGGTGAAGGTGCGGTTTTCGGCATCGTAGTTCTTGCCGATTTCTGCCGAATGATCAGTTGCATTGGTGGTAGGCTTGGTGAGCTTATAGGTAGGCTCGGCATTCACGCCCACAATGACAATCTTATCAGTCCGAACAGTGGTTGTATCGCTGCGGTAGTTGTTCAGGTAGAAGTCGATGTGATCTTCGTACTCGCGAATGATGCCGCTTGAGAGCAGGTTGTAAGTGAGCCGGAGCGAATCGCAGGTATTGTAGAGCAACGGAAGTTCAGCCGAAGCAGTCTTCTTCTTGTTGAAATAGGTGTATGGTGTATAGGTAACCAGCTGGTTGCGGTAGCGGTTTACGTAGAGGTCGCCGGTGCTGACCTCAGGGTAGAGGCTATTGAACTCGTTTACCTTGGTAGTCTGGTTGCCCCAGCGCGAACTGTATTGCGACTTCTTGATCTTTACGGGGATGGCTTTGGCGATATCGTCGTACACGCCGCTTGCCATCGGGATGGCACCGTAACGGCCCGTAGATTTCAGGTACCAGGCGTTGTTCTCCCAGCGACCGTCACCGATGTTGGCGGGATCCTTCACGGCATACAGACCATCGTACAAGGCATCAGGTACCTTGAAGTCGTTGTCCGAATCGTGCAGGATGATGGCTTTGATATTGCCTACTACTTCTTCACGCGACGGGATGTACATCGTACCGTCGGTGATGCGGCGCCACATGTCGAGCCAGATGCCCTTGAAGTTATCGAACGTTCCCCAGTTGCGGCAGGTATAGCCGTCCACGTACGTATCATTGAGGTTCTGGAAGTCCTCGGTCCAAATCAGCTCAGGACCGTCCCACACAGCACCGCCGTTCACGCAGGTCTGTTCCATAACGGTACCGATACCGGCTGAACCCGGGTACTTCTTGCCGTTGTCCTTGCCCAAAACCTTAGTCAGCATGTCGTTCCAACCGCAGTTGTCGTAGCGAACGCCGTAGTTCTTGGTCAGACCCGAAACGAAAGGACCGAAGCAGACGGATTCGTTGTTGTAGAAGCTGCTGCAGTGTGTGTACTTATAAAGGAATACGATGGCTTCCGGGTATTTCTTGCAAGCTTCCAGGAAGTTCTTGTCGGTCTTCAGCTCGGCCAGCGGGTCGGTGTCGAAATGATAGATGCCGCCGCACCAGCTGACGGTGAGGAAGCCTCCGTATTTGTGCGACATCTCCACCAGGTTGGCAAACAGTGCCCAGCGGCTCTCTTTGGTCATGGAACTGAGGTCGCCTGCATCGCCGAATGCCCAGAACTGTTCGGCGTAGTTCCAGCCGAGGAAGTTCGGGTAGGTCTTGAAGAAATATTCGAAGGTCTCAAGGTCGTTGTCCTGAATGTGAGTGTGGCCGCCTGAAGCAGGCTGGCAGGTAAACCACATGTTGTTTGCCTGGCAAACCGATGCCCACGACTTGTAGGTACGGACGGCATTACGCGGCATGCGGTACATACCGGTCTGTGTATCGAACTGGCATGACAGCGAGAGGTTCAGCACAACGTATGGCTTGATGTCGTATGGAATCAGGTCGATTATCTTCTGCGGATCTGCAGAATTCCAGACGTCAATGTGAACAAGCCACATGGGGTGGCGGTTGTCGATGGGACGGCGTTCCTGAGCCGTCGAGAACTGTACAACTGTGAGCAATAGGCACAGCAGACAGATGCGATAAAGGTTTTTAATCATTGTTTGAGTTAGATTTTTAAGCCTACATTACTATTTACGGCGCAAAGATACACATTATAAATATATCCTTCTTTCGATTTTGAAACATAGTAAATACAAAATCGAAACATGCCCGTTTTTGATACTGATTTTGTAACTCGCTGTTTCGGATAGGTCACAAAAAGCCCCGCAAGTTTTTCTTGCAGGGCGTGAAATAATAATAGTTGAGCCTTTTTACATAAATGACATTCGTATCGTAAAAAGGGATATTATAAGGCGCAAAGCGCATTTGAATCGAAATAACGGGAGTCCCGCCACGCGGGGCTCCCAACCATCTAAATAAACTTAATTTTCTTCGTAGTCATTCCAATCGGAGCTACGAGGTGCGAGAACGGGCTTGCTGCCGTCTGCACTACCACCGAATACACCTGTACCCTTAGGGCTACTTGCCAATGGGAGCTGAGCATCAACAACGACTACCAGCGTGTTTGGGCAAATATATGTCTTTTTCATAAATTCAAATTTTAGGGTGTTATTATTTCTCTTTATTTTACCAGTACTTTCTTGCCGTTCTGTATGTACAGACCCTTGGTAGGATTAGCCACACGCTGACCTGCGAGGTTGAAGGCGCGACCTTCAGCATTTGCAGAAGCGATTTCCTCGATACCGGTAACTTCGTCGGAAAATTCGATTGCCAGACGTGCACCTGCACCTTCAGCAGTCAAGTATGCACGGAATGGGTTAATCTGAATGCTAGATGTTGCATGAAACTGCAAATTTGAAACATGAATGCAAATGTATCGGATTTGAAATAAATTGTTCCGGATTTATATATTTGCGCCTGAAATGACATATTTTTAGGAAAAAGTTGCTTCCGCCTAACATTTTTGGACTGAAACTTTTGGATTGGTACCTTTGTATGGATACAAAGCAAGAAATTCAATTGAATTGGTGTCTTTGTTCCGAAACAAAGCGAG
>JAGBQS010000251.1 GCA_017632695.1 Bacteroidales bacterium | reverse complement strand
CACGTTATGCCTGGAAGCATGACCGTGACAGTGTGGCTGAGGACCGGTATTGGGATCAGGAACTGGCGGCTCATTGGAACACCTCCGAGGCGGTTGCACGTCAACTGCGTACTGCCTACGATGAGAGCGGCGAGATTGCGCCCAAACTGTTGCGCCGTTTCGGCATTACCGAGGGTAATCGTCAGACGCTCCTGTTGGGTATGTTCTGCGCCCAGCTGGTAAATCCGTACAAGTACACCATCTATCCCGGCTTTTACGAAAGTTGCGGACCAGAGGGCGAGAAACTCATCGAATGGGCGGAAAAGGAATGGAAGGGCGAACCGCATGCGGGCGAATTGCCGCTGGATATCGTCGACCAATGCGTGGCACATGCCGATAAGGCAGTAGCCGCCATCGATGCCGTTAATCCCAAGGATATCGGTCTGGCCATGCGTTCCGAGTTCCTGCGTCTGCGTAACGATATGTATTGTTACCGTGCTTTTGCCAACGCGTTCAGGCTGAAGGTACAGGCAGCACGCAAGGTACTCGATTACCAGTGGACTCACGACCTCCGCTATCTGGACGAGGTGGCTCCCTTGCTGGAGCAGTCGCTCGACTGGTGGCAGCAGCTGGTCGGTCTGACTCAGGATACCTACTTGTATGCCAACTCCATGCAGACCGCCCAGCGTCGTATTCCGGTAGGCGGCGATGGTGGCAAAAACATCCATTGGGCCGAAATGCTGCCGCTCTATCAGCAGGAACTGGCTAACTTCCGGCATCATTTGCAGACCTTGAAGGCTGCTGGTTCAGAGCAGACCGAAACCGCACCCGTCAAATCGCTTCAGCCTGCCGAAGTCCGATTGATTGGAAACTATCGGAAGGGCTCCTACCGTTCTGATGCTGCCTTGGTGACTAATAAACCGGAAGCCACCCTTACTGCCGTTGCCGACGAGCTCCGTCAACTAACGCCTCTTTGCTTTGATGGCGACAAACAGCGTAACGAAGGCACGCGCATAGAGTTCGAAGCCAAACAGCCAGTACAACTTCTGGTCGGATATTTCCGCGATGATCAGAAGCGTTATGCAGCAGCACCGAAACTCGAGACCGATGCTTCGGCCAACGACTACGGACAGGCAGAACCTGTACTCGAGGCTGCCATCCACCTCAAAGGTATGCCGCTGGCCAATGTGCACGCCTATCATTTCGAGGCAGGTCATCATACCTTACTTCTTCCCAAAGGCTACCTGCTTGTACTGGGCTTCACGTCCGATGACATCCCATTCCGCAACGTAGGTCTTGCCGGAAATGCCGATGCTTTGGATTGGCTGTTCTATTGAGTTTTAAGTGTGCAAAAGTGACGTTTTAGCAACAAAACTGACAAAATTCAGTAAAATTTCTGCACTTTTCTTGATTTAAAAAGGATGAAAAGAACAACATTTCAATAAAAGTTGTATCTTTGCACAGAATTACCCTTGATAATTGAGAGAAATTTCAGCCATGATGAAAGTGGCAGAATGCCATTACCTGAAGTGGTTAATACCTCTCCCATTGCTCGATAAAGAGACTTGAAAATATAACGTCCGATATGAACGCGTTGAATAATGCTAGTATCCAGGATGCACACAGCGAAGGCGTGATCTCCTTTGCCCTCCCCGAAGCGAAAAGCTCAAAAACAGGGGTGTCGGTAAGTTATGCCCCAAGCGAAGACAAAAAGTGGTTTGTCCTGCGTATCAGGTATGGCCAGGCTCAGGCAGTTGCCGATGCCATCATTGAGAACGGAACCTACGTTTATCTGGCAAAGGTCTGGAAAGACGTCCGGGACAAGGAGACAGGCAGGAAACAGCGCAAACTGTTCCCTTTCATGAACCTTCTGTTTGCCTATGTTACGGAGAAGGAGGCCGAAAAATATGTTAAGGATTCAGATGTTTCGAAGTTTGCCTCTTATTATTACAACCATTTTGTTACAAACGAGCATGGCTATAACCCGCCGCTGACAGTCAGCAACGGGGATATGATACCGTTTATCAAGGCTACCGCTTTGCTCGATGAGCATGTGATGGAGGTTGATTTACAAACCTGTCATTTCGTGTCCGATGAGTTGGTTCGTGTAACGGACGGCCCCTTTGAAGGCATTGTAGGACGTGTGGCCCGCGTGGCCCGACAGAATCGTGTGGTCATACACATCAGAGGTCTGCAATCCGGTCTCACCACCGCCTATATCCCGCCTTATTTTCTTGAGAAGGTCCCATTAGGGTATGAATAGGGGTAGAATACCCCAAGAATAGGGTATGAATACCCCAAGAATACCCCAAGAAGAGGGTAAGTTCAATTGTAATGTCACAGAAGAATCTTAAACAGAAGGGGCAGTATCGGGAATGATATGGTCAGCATTGCAGAAATATTCGACAATGCTGTAAAGAGCCTTTCGGGCTGATTAAAT
>JAGBQS010000250.1 GCA_017632695.1 Bacteroidales bacterium | reverse complement strand
CATGTGCCGATGGCCCATAATGACGGTATCTGTCCCGTGAGGGCTGAGTCGGAGAGCCATACGTACAGCAGGTCGGGTACATCGAGCGCCAGTACCATCGGGATGATGCACCTGCGCAGACCCCAGCGGCTGACGCAGATGCCGCCCAGGATGCCGCCTGCCACTAACGAGAGCGTGCCGAACGTGCCGTACAGGTAGCCGTACTGCTCGTTGTCGAGACCCAGTCCGCCCGCTTCAAGACCGTCCTTCAGGAACAGGATGGTGACCTTGGAGAGGAACGCTTCGCCCAAGCGGTAGGTGAAAATGAACAGCAGCATGAAGAGCAGATCCTTGCCGTAGTGCAGCTGAATGAAGCTGCGGAGCACGTTTATGATGGATCGCTGGCCGGAAGGGTCGGAAACCTGAACGTGACCGTCGGCCGCTACCTTGGGGAGCAGGAACTTGTGGACGGCTGCAAGCAGGAGCATCAGACCCGTTATGATGAAGAAGGTGCGCTGCCAGGCATCGGCGGTTCCGTCTTTGGCCATGATGATGAGGAATCCGCTTGCAAAGAGCATGCCCAGGCGGTAGGCGGTGCTTCGGATACCCACAAAGAAAGCCTGATCCTTGGGCGGAAGGGCCAGCATGTAGTAGCCGTCGCACGAGACATCATACGAGGCCGACGCTACAGCTGCCAGGGCGCTTCCGGCTACCACAACAGGCAGCCACCAGCTCAGGTGAAGGGAGAGCGCAATCAGGAAGAACACAACTGCCATCAGGGCCTGCATGGCAAGCATCCAGCGGCGCTTGGTGCTGTGGGTATCGATGAACGGACTCCAAAGGAATTTCCACATCCAGGGCAGGGTGAGCAGGGAGGTGATCATGGCTGTGGTGCCGTTGCTGATGCCCATGTCTTTCAGGAGGGCAACCAGCATGACATTGACGATCGTATAGGGAAGACCTTCGCTGAAATTGGCACTCAGTACCCAGCTCCAGGTGCGGATGTTTTTCTGTTTCTGCATATTGTTAAATGTGAATTTTTGCTAAATATGGCGGCAAAAGTAATAAAAGTTGCCAAAATATACAAACTTTTGGGATGAAAAGTTGTGAATTTGCCTTTTTTGAGTTATCTTTGCGCCCGAAATTATATAAATAATGAAGCGTATTACGGTATTCCTGTTCTGTTTCGTGTCGGCCTTGACCTGTGCGTTGTCGCAGATCAATACTGACCGCGTGATGATTATCGGCCGCAATGCGCTTTATTTTGAGGATTATGTCCTCTCCATCCAGTATTTTAATGAGGTGATAGGCGTGAAGCCTTATCTGCCGGAACCCTATCTGTACCGCAGTATTGCCAAAATCTATCTGGACGATTATCTGGGTGCCGAGCAGGATGCTACGGCCTGTCTGGAACGTAACCCGTTCATTGCCACGGCTTACCAGGTGCGCGGTATCGCCCGACAGAACATGCGTCAGTATGATGCCGCCATTGCCGACTTTGAGGCGGGCCTGAAGGAGCAGCCGGAGAACAAGACCTTCCTGAGGGCGCTGGGCGTAAGCTATGCGCTGAAGAAGGAGTATCAGACCGCCGACAGCTGCTTCCAGCACTTCATGGACCTCTTCCCGAACGAGCCGTCGGCCTACATGACGCGCGCCCAGCTGAAAATTGAACTGGGCGACAGTCTGCAGGCGCTGGAACTGCTCAACAAGGCCATCACACTGGACAAGGGCAACTCGTTTGCGTTTGCCTTGCGTTCGATGCTCCTGGAACAGCAGGAGGAACATACTGCCGCCCTGGAGGATATGAACAAGGCGATACGTCTGGATCCGGAACAGCCTTCGTACTACATCAACCGCGCTTTTATCCGCTATAACTCCGAGGATCTGAACGGGGCTATCGGCGATTATGATACGGCCCTCGAACTGGAGCCTAACAGTACCGTCGGCCATTATAACCGCGGTCTGCTGCGTGCTCAGGTGGGCGACCGTAACCGTGCCATCGAGGATTTCTCGGCCGTGATTGCCCAGGAGCCCGACAATACGTTTGCCATCTATAACCGCGCCATTCTGCGCGATGAGGTGGGCGACCTGCAGGGGGCTATTGAGGATTACACGATGGTGTACGAACAGCATCCGAACTACTTCCCGGTCCTGTATGCCCGAAGCGAGGCGCGCAGGAAGCTGGGCCGGTCGAAGCTGTCGGACGAGGATTACAAACTGGCATTTGCCGTCCAGAACCGCGTGAAACATGAACATGAGGAGCGCGAAAAGGCCCGTGTGGCAGCCGGAAAGACCGTCGAGGAAATGGATGCCGAGGCGGAACTGGCCGATGATGAGCTGACGGACGACGAACGGACACGTCGGGAAAGCGACCGGAATATCCGGAAGTTCAACCGTCTGATTACCAGTAGCGTGGGCGACGAGAACCAGCGCTACAGCAATGAACTGCGCGGACGAGTGCAGGACAAGAAGGGCAGCGTGGAGATGCAGCCGATGTTTGTGCTGACCTATTACGAGAAGCACGAGGAAACGCGCCAGCTGATTTACTTCGAGAAGAACCTGAGCGACTTTAACCGCGCAGGACTCCTGTCGCAGCGTCTGAAGTGCGTGAACAACGAACCTATGCTGACGCAGGCTCAGGTAAGGGCGCATTTTACAAGCATCGACGATTACAGCCGTCTTATAGGTCTGAACGGAGGCAATATGATTTCCTACTTCGGCCGAAGCCTGGATTACATGCTGGTTCAGGATTACCAGAGTGCCCTGAACGACCTGAACGAGGTGCTCCTGCGTAAGGATAACTTCATTCTGGCTTACTTTAACCGGGCCGTGCTGCGCTTCAGGCAGTTAGAGGTGGACGAGAAGGCAGGTCAGGCAAGCGTGCGTAACAGTAACGTGGACGAGGAGCTGAAGAATGCGGCTCTGGCAGCCGTGGGCAGCCAGCAGGCGGCTAATGTGCAGTCGACGGGCCTGAATATCCGTGTGAACTCGGGCGTGCTGACGGCTCAGGAGAAGGCCCGTCTGGAGGCCGAACATCTGGCCCAGGTGCGGAAGGTGGAGTGCGAACTGGCGTTGCGCGACCTGGATAAGGTCATCAAGCTTTCGCCTACGTTTGTGTATGCCTACTACAACCGCGCCTTCATTTCGGCCAAGATGAATAACTTCGATGAGGCTATCGGCGACCTGAACGAGGCGATCCGCCTGTATCCGAACTTTGCCGAAGCCTACTACAACCGCGGCCTGATTTACCTCCGTACGGGTAAGACCAAGGCGGGTATTGCCGACCTCAGCAAGGCCGGCGAGCTGGGTCTGGCGCAGGCTTATGCGGTACTGAAGAGGGCGCAGGAGTAGGGATAAATTTCCCAGCTCGCAAACGATAAGAATTTATTACATTATTAAATATATTGCAATGCAGAAAATCATCATTCTCGATTTCGGTTCGCAGACCACCCAGTTGATCGGACGACGGGTACGCGAACTCGACACCTTCTGTGAAATTGTGCCTTACAACAAGTTTCCTCAAGGCGACGATTCCGTCATTGGCGTCATTTTAAGCGGTTCGCCGTATTCTGTACACGATCCGGAGGCCTTTAAGGTCGACCTCAGTCAGTTCGTCGGACGCATCCCTGTGCTCGGCATCTGCTATGGCGCACAGTTCATCAGTTATGCAAATGGCGGTAAGGTCGAGAAGGCCGACAGCCGTGAATACGGTCGCGCTAACCTGCAGGAGTTCGATGCCCGGAACCCGCTCTTCGAGGGCTTTGTGCCCAACAGCCAGGTCTGGATGAGCCACGGAGATACCATCACGGCTATCCCTTCGGACTGCAAGTGCATCGCCTCGACGGCTAACGTGAAGTATGCTGCATACGCTTCGACCAAGAACCCGGTCTGGGCGGTTCAGTTCCATCCGGAGGTGTTCCACTCGGTTCAGGGTACCCAACTGCTCCGTAACTTCGTGGTGAACATCTGCGGAAGCAAGCAGGACTGGAGTGCTGCCAGCTTTGTGGATACTACCGTTGCCGAACTGAAGGCGCAGGTGGGTAACGACCGCGTGATTCTGGGTCTTTCGGGCGGCGTGGACAGCTCGGTGGCTGCCGTGCTGCTGAACCGTGCCATCGGCAAGAACCTGACCTGTATTTTTGTGGATCACGGTATGCTTCGCAAAAACGAGTTCCGCGATGTGATGCACGACTATGAGTGTCTGGGTCTGAATGTGATAGGTGTGGATGCTTCGGAGAAGTTCTTTGCCGATCTGGCAGGCGTGACCGATCCGGAACAGAAACGTAAGATCATCGGCCGCGACTTTGTGGAGGTATTCAATGCCGAGGCACAGAAGATCAAGGACGCCAAGTGGCTGGCTCAGGGTACGATCTATCCGGACCGCATCGAGAGCCTGAATATTACGGGTAAGGTCATCAAGAGCCATCATAACGTGGGCGGTCTGCCTAAGGAAATGCATCTGAGCCTCTGCGAGCCGCTGAAGTGGCTGTTCAAGGATGAGGTGCGTCGCGTGGGCCGACAGTTAGGTATGCCTGAACACCTGATTACGCGTCATCCGTTCCCGGGTCCGGGTCTGGCCGTGCGTATTCTGGGCGATATCACCCCCGAGAAGGTGCGTATCCTGCAGGATGCCGACGATATCTATATCCGCGGTCTGCGCGAGTATAAGGTCAAGCTGAGCGGCGAGGAAGCACGTCGAGTGCTGGCTGCAGGTGTGCCTGCCGACATGAAGGACGGCGAAATCGAGGTGAGCCTCTACGACCAGATCTGGCAGGCAGGTACCGTGCTGCTGAGTACCGTCCGCAGCGTGGGTGTGATGGGCGATGAGCGTACTTACGAGCATCCGGTTGCCCTGCGTGCCGTAACCTCGACGGATGCCATGACCGCCGACTGGGCACATCTGCCTTACGACTTCATGGCTAAGGTTTCGAACGAGATTATCAATAAGGTGCGTGGCGTGAACCGCGTTTGCTATGATATTTCGTCAAAACCGCCGTCGACAATCGAATGGGAATAAGTGTTGGATAGTTAAAAAAACTTAAAAATTTTGCTATCTGCGGATAATTGTGTACCTTTGCACGTTGTATTGATGTGCTATCGCAAGAATTAAATGATAATCAAGAAGAAAGAAACTTCGTGGCTGATTGCCTTATGTATGGCAGTCCTGTGCACGACAGGCTACGCTCAGAATCTGAATCCGAGTAACCTGACCTCTTCTCCATATACACGCTATGGTTTCGGTAAACTGGGAACCGTAGGTAATGCCAGCACCCGCGCTATGGGCGATGCCGGTATTGCCCTTCGTTCCAATCTGTATACCAACCTGTATAACCCGGCTTCGCTGACCGCTATCGATACGCTTACGATGATTTTCGATACGGGTCTGGATGCCGAATGGTTCTCGGTTAGCGAGAACGGTTCGCGTGAACATGACTGGAATGCAGGTTTCAGCTATCTGACCTTCCATTTCCCGTTGTGGAACCGTTTTGCCGGCTCGATTGCCTATACTCCCTACTCGATGGTAGGCTATGAGTACGGTAACGAGACTGAACAGGCTATCGGGAACGCCCTCGTCAATAACGATACGCTGGTGTACAGCAATACCTATTCCGGTAACGGCGGTCTGCAGCATTTCCAGCTTTCGCTTGCCTGGGAGCCGGTCAAGGCCCGGACGCAGACCCTGAACCTGGGTGTTTCGGCCGGCTATATCTGCGGAGCTGTGGAGCATGCGGGATCTATGTATGTGAGCAGCGGTCAGGGCAACAGTACCTATACGGGCCGCAGTTATACGGTGAAGGGCTTCGACCTCCTGTTCGGCGCCCAGTATACCCACCTGTTGGGTCCTTCCAGAAACCTGATCCTGGGCGCTACCTTTGCTCCGCGTACGCCTCTGTCGGTTCACAGCGATGTGCTGAAGGTTTCCGGAACGGATACAATCAGTACTTCGGGCAGGAATACGTTCTATGCTCCCGTCAAGTTCGGAGCAGGTGTGAGCTACCAGTACGACAGGCGTCTGACGCTTACGGGCGAATACAGTTTTGAGAACTGGGCGAAGGTGGCCGGATTCGATGCTAACCTGAACAAGGCAAGCAATGTGTATCAGAACATCTCGAAGGTGGCTGTCGGCGCGGAATACCGTCCGAAACTCTACGCACAGAACTATTTCCCGACCTGTCTGTATCGCGTGGGTGCTTCGGTCAAGAATTCCTACATTGAAAGCTACGGAAGCCAGAATACGGAGTATTCGGTAACCTGCGGTATCGGTATGCCGACGCTCAACAAGCGCAGCCTGCTGAATCTGTCGGTTTCGTATACCCATCTGCAGCCCTCGAAAAGCAATATTCTGAGCGAAGACTATCTGCATATCACGTTCGGTATTACGTTCAACGAGATGATGTTCTACCGCAGCCGTCTGTTCTGATGTGCTGAAGTTCGTACGAAATATTTATTCATTTAATATATACATTCTATGAAGACATCTTTTAAGTTTTTGTTTGGAGCCGCACTTGCCATGAGCGCAACCGCTTTGTCGGCACAGACTCCGAATCCTAACGATGAGAAGCAGTGCTCGAACGGAAACACTGTTTTGGAGAACAACTCTTTGTATTTTGAGTACTCGAAGCAGAAGAACTACAAGGAAGCTTACGAGTTCTGGGCTCCTCTTTATGAGGCTGTGCCTGATTACAACAAGAACCTGTACATCCAGGGCGAGAAGATCCTGATCGACCTGATCAACTCGGCCATCAAGGCTAAGGATGTTGAGGCT
>JAGBQS010000249.1 GCA_017632695.1 Bacteroidales bacterium | reverse complement strand
TTCTCCGATGCGCTGTGGCACACCGTGACGGTGGCATTGCCCGGATAAGCCTTCTGCATCATGAGCGAGGCGACGGGTTTGCCGACGATGTTGCTGCGACCCAAGACGACGCAATGCTTGCCCTTGGTCTCGATGTGATAGCGTTCGAGCAGGTCCATGATGCCCATCGGGGTGGCACTTACAAAGCACGGCAAACCGATGGAAAGACGTCCGACATTGACCGGATGGAAACCGTCCACATCCTTGCGGTAGTCGATGGCCTCGATAACCTTCTGGCTATCGATATGCTTGGGCAGAGGCAGCTGAACGATGAATCCGTCCACTTCAGGATTGCGGTTCAGTTCATCGACCTTCTGCAGGAGTTCGGCCTCAGTGATGTCCGCCTCATAGCGGATAAGCGACGAGGTGAAGCCGCACTCCTCGCAAGCTTTTACCTTAGCAGCAACATAAGTCTCACTTCCACCGTCGTGGCCCACCAGTATGGCGGCCAGATGCGGTGCACGTTTGCCAGCAGCCAACATCTGCTGAACTTCGGCAGCAATCTCCTGCTTAATGGCAGCAGCAGTTGCCTTTCCATCAATCAATGTCATTATTCTACAGGTTTATATACAACTTCTATTCCGGCCCGACGCAACAGATCGATTCCGTCGGTAATACGATACTCCTCGGCATAAACCACGCGTTTGATGCCCGACTGGATGATGAGCTTGGCGCACTCGATGCAGGGCGATGCCGTGACGTAGAGCGTGGCGCCGTCGCTGCTGTTCGACGATTTGGCTACCTTCGAGATGGCATTGGCCTCGGCGTGCAGGACGTAGGGCTTCGACACGTTCTCGGGTGTTTCGCAAATGTTTTCGAATCCGGTTGGCGTGCCGTTGTAGCCATCGCTGATAATCATCTGTTTCTTTACCAGCAAGGCGCCTACCTGGCGGCGCTTGCAATAACTGTTCTCTGCCCAGATACGAGCCATACGGAGATAGCGCTCGTCGAGTAGTTCCCTGTTCATGAGAGTTTTATCGTTTTACTGTTTATATTCATTCTTCAATCTGCGGCCAGGCCCTGCCGCCTTCCAGGATCTGAAGGGCGCGCAGATAGGTCTTGTCCGAACTGTTGTACATCTCGTAGAAGAAGTTCTCGTTGCCGCACTGGCGCATGATGTACGCCATGATGAGACGCTCTATTTCGTCTCCGCTCTGTGCCAGCTGGTCGCTGCTGCCCGTCACCTTCTTCGAGGCGGCGAACTTCACAAAGTCCGGGAGCAGATGCTGGCTGCGCAGATGCTGCACCATCTCGTCGTACGACTTGAACTTCTGCAGTTCCTCGCGATGCCTGTCGCTGTACTGGAAGGCAAACGAATAGACTACGCCGCTGTTGATACACTTATTATAATAAGGTGTGATGTAGCTGGTATCGATGGGCACGAAGATATCGGGCATGATACCGCCGCCGGCATAAACCGAACGTCCGCCTACGGTTTCGTAACGCAGCGAATCGGCCAGCTTTATGCTGTCCTGATTATAAAATTCGCCATGATTGTAGCGTTCCAGAACGTCCATCATGTACTTTTCGCGTTCGCCCATCTCGTAAGGCTTCTGGATGCAGCGGCCGGAAGGCGTATAGTAGCGGGCAATCGTCAGACGCAACGCAGAACCGTCGTTCAGGTCGAACTGCTGCTGCACCAGACCCTTGCCGAATGAACGGCGTCCGACGATGGTGCCGCGGTCGTTGTCCTGAATGGCTCCCGAGAAAATCTCGCTGGCCGAGGCCGACCAGTCGTCGATGAGCACCACAACCGGCATGTGCTGGAAGTTGCCGCGTCCGTCGGCATGCACGTTAGAGCGAGGCTGGCTCTTGCCTTCGGTATAAACAATCAGACTGCCCTTCGGCAGGAACTCGTTGACCATCTGGATGCAAACCTCCAGGTAACCGCCGCCGTTGCCGCGCAAATCCACCAGATAGCCCTCTGCCCCGCGGCTGCGCAGGGTGATGAGCGAATTGAT
>JAGBQS010000248.1 GCA_017632695.1 Bacteroidales bacterium | reverse complement strand
GAACAACAGATCCGCAAACCATATACGAGAAATACATACGCCAGCATTGCCCCAACTTCATCTGCACAGACGGAGCACGACCCGTCCGGATATTCACACCGTCTGTTTCACTCCAGATTCCGGTATTACAGGTACAAACCGTCAGTACCATAGGTGCCGGCGACAATTTCAACGCCGGATTCTTATATGGGCTGGCCGAACGGGGTCTTCTGAAAAATCAAATCAATAATGCAACAGCCGAAACCTGGCAATATTTAATTGAAACCGGACAGCAATTTTCCCGGCACGTATGCCAAAGCATGTACAACTATGTCGATAAAGATTTCCTGAAACAAATGGAATCATCCAACCATTAAGCTCTTCAACATATACATCCCTTCATTTAAAAGCAGAATGCCGGCCCAATGGTCGGCATTCGTTATTCAGTATATCAGAATTTAATATTCAAACTTGGCATTTCGCATATCTCCGGTTTCCTCGTAAGCAATATGCATCTTAAAGGCATTCTTCAACGAATGCGGGGTATGGAAACCTTTACCCTCGCTCAGTTTCAGATAATCCCAAAGCAATTGCTTGTAATCAGGGTGCGCACAGTTCTCAATAATCAGACGGGCACGCTGCGAAGGAGATTTTCCTCGCAGGTCGGCTACGCCCTGTTCCGTTACCAGCACGCGCACACTATGCTCTGAGCTGTCGGTATGGGTTACCATCGGAACAATCGACGAGATGGCTCCGCCCTTTGCCAACGAAGGTGTCGTAAAGATGGATATAAAGGCGTTCCGGGCAAAGTCAGCCGAACCGCCGATACCGTTCATCATCTTGGTACCCATTACATGGGTCGAGTTCACATTACCAAAGATATCAGCTTCAAGAGCCGTGTTCAGGGCAATAATACCCAATCGGCGGATACACTCCGGATGATTGGTAATTTCCTGAGGGCGCAACAGAACGCGGTTACCGAAGACATCCATGTGGGAATACATAGTATTGAGCGCGTCCTCCGTAAGCGAAAGCGACGAACCTGTAACATAATTGCAACGGCCTTTCAGAATCAGGTCGATGACAGAGTCCTGAATCACCTCTGTAAACATGGAAAACGCCGGAACTTCCGGATTGTCACCCAAGGCACCGATTACAGCATTAGCGATGTTACCCACACCGCTTTGCAGTGGCAGGAATTCTTTTGGAATACCGCCACGCTTCAGTTCCGAAACAAGGAAATTCGAAACATGAGCTCCGATGGCACGGGTATCGTCATCAAGCGGCTTGAATCCGGCCTGATTATCACGTAAATTGGTTTCAACAACCGCAATCACCTTCTTGGGATCTACCGGCACATCTATGGTTCCGATACGATCGCCGGGACTGGTAATCATAAAAGGCTTCCGATAAGGCGGCATCTCCGGAAGATAAATATCGTGCATTCCCTTCAGGTTCGAGCCATGCGAAGAATTCAACTCGACAATCAGTTTGTCAGCCTTCTGCACCAATGTCGGACTGATACCTACGGAAGTCGAAAGAATGATATTGCCGTTGTCAAGAATCTCACTTGCCTCAACAACCGCAACATTCAGTTCTCCTAAAAAGCCGTATGCCACATCCTGACCGATCATTGACAAATGGCAATCAAAGTACTGCACCTCGCCACTGTTGATAGCCTTACGCATATTGGCATTGCTCTGGAACGGAGTACGGAACTTAACGGCATGTGCCAAAGCCAACTCCGTATCCACAGCCGGACCCGTAGCACCGCCGGTAACCAAACCGATCTGATATTCCCGACCAGCCTCATGTTCTTCGATTGCATACTTTGCGATAGCAGTAGGCACCGCCTTGGGAACTCCGACAGACGAGAAACCTCCGATACCTACAACATCACCATTCTTAATCAGTCGTGCAGCCTCTTCGGCTGTCATTACCGGATAATTCATACCTTAATTATTTTTGTTAATTGCTCTATTAAATCAAATACGGGACGCAAATTTATTGAATTTTTACAGAATATGCAACTATAATTACAAAAGTTTGATGAAAACCGATTATTTTGTAACAAAATTTCCATATTTTGATTACTACATAAATATTTTTTTGTAACTTTGCACCGCATTTACAAACTAACACTGACAATGAACAACCTGAAACAACTTATTTGTATAATAGCTGCCACATTCGTACTTTGGGGTAGTTTTACCGTTTCGCTGAAAGCCGAAGGACTTGTTGTAAACGAAATCATGGCCGCCAATATCGACCAGTTCGTTGATCCTTCCTACAATTATGGATCCTGGGTTGAACTTTACAATCCCACACAGTCCACAATCGCCATCACCGGATGGTACTTCAGCGATGATGATTCCAATCTGATGAAAGCAAAAATCCATAGAAACACCTATGTAAGCAGCGGCAGTTTTATCACTCTTTGGTTCGGGAAATACAGTCCATACTATGCTCCGGCGATGATTGATCTGGAACTGGATCCGGATGGAGGCGTCTTGTATCTGAGTGACGATTCCGGTGCTCCGCAACTCGAAATCCATTATCCTGCTGCTGTCAACAGATGTTCCTGGGCTCGGACCACAGACGCAGGCGAAGACTGGTCCTATGCATTTATTCCGACTCCGAGTGCCAGCAACTCGACCAGTTCT
Source organism: Bacteroidales bacterium (assembly GCA_017632695.1). Taxonomy (GTDB): domain Bacteria; phylum Bacteroidota; class Bacteroidia; order Bacteroidales; family UBA3663; genus Liminaster. The sequence continues at coordinate 614 of JAGBQS010000248.1, read as the reverse complement.
TTCTCCATGCAGCAACTCGAAGCCCCTGAAGTCAGCGAGCCCTCACAGGTCTATAGCGGTTCATTATCCTTCAAGGTTGAAGTTCCTGAAGGCTGCACCCTGAAATATGTGCTGAACGGTGCAGCGCCGAACGGCAAAAACGGTATTACCAGCAACGGCAGCTTCACCATCAGCAGATCGACCCGTGTATACCGGTTCCGGCTTTTCAAGGAAGGCTATCTGCCCAGTCCTGTTGTTACCAGAACGTTCATCTATCAGGACGGCAAAGATTTCACGCTCCCTATCATCTCGATTGCTTCTGCAAACGACAACTTTTACGGTGACGAATTAGGCATCTTCACGCAAGGAACCAACGGCCGGCCCGGAAGAGGACAATCCTCCAAATGCAACTGGAATATGGACTGGGAACGTCCGGCCAGCTTCGAATACATTGACGCCGACGGCACCTATGCATTCAGTCAGGAAGTCGACATTGAACGCGTAGGCGGATGGAGCCGTGCCTGGTTGCCATACAGTTTCAAGATCAAGGCAAACAGCAAATACGACGGCAACAAATACCTCAATTACTCTTTCTTTACCGACAAACCCTATTTGCGGAACAAGTCGTTACAGAT
>JAGBQS010000247.1 GCA_017632695.1 Bacteroidales bacterium | reverse complement strand
TGTGGTGACACACTGAATCTGTGTTGAGCGCAAGATGGCATTATAAGTGGAACGGTAACGTTCGTAGTCAAGACCAAGCTGACGCATGCGCAGTTCCTGTTCGTTCATCAGACGTAAGACATACACACCGTTTTGGGCTGCCTTTCCGGTCAGTCCGCCAGCAAGAGAAATAATATCGGAAATATGCGAGGTCTTTCCTGTCAGCGTATATGAGCCCTCGTATTGGACTTCGCCCTCAACACATACGGTGCCGCCTATCAGGTCCTGGTTCCTGCTATGTACATAAACCTGATCGTAAGGCTTCAGGACCAGCGGATCGTCCAAATTGAGAGTCTGGGAAGTTCCGTCGCGATGGGCAACGGTAATACTGAGTTCTCCATCCATTGCTTTGTCGGTAAGACCGCCGGACTGAAGAATAAAATCGGAAACCGTAGTATTGTGCGAGAAAGCATATACGCCCGGCTCCATCACATCTCCGTACAGGGTCAGGGTCTGGCTCTCGTGCGCCGACTGCAAGCTCGGAATGATCAGCACATCCTCATTCTGCAGTTCTACATCGGCAGAACTGCCATCCAGGATACCTTGCAAGTCAATACGGACGGTTTCGAGCGTACGGTCCTTGCGCATGCGCTGGATAACAGCCCTCTCTGTATAGGCATCTTCCGCTACACCATCGGCAAAAGCAAGCAGGGCCGCTACCGAATGTGTTTCGTCCGACAGCTGGTACATTCCCTCATGGAATACGGCTCCGCGCAGCTCGACCATATTTTTATATCGCATAGAAATCGAATCAATGCTGACCGAGTCGCCATCGGCCACCAGCAACTGATCCTTATTGCTTTCGCTGACATTGAGTACCTGATAGTCGGAACCGGACTTGCGGAACACACGCAAGGTTTTTGTGTAGGCTCCAGAAGCAAAACCGCCTGCATATTCCAAGGCTTTTCCGACGGTTTCGTCCGGTTTCATCTCGTAAAACATCGGACGTTTCACTTTGCCCGATATGTTGACCAAAGCCTCGTAGGTACCGACTACAATCACATCGTTATCCTCCAGTCGGATATCGCCCGAAAGCTGTCCGTTCAGAATGTAATCGTACATATCGGCGGTAGTTACCAGCTGATTGTTACGATACAAGCGGATATTGCGCAAAGAACCGATTTCGCTTACACCTCCTGCACTGTAAAGAGCGTGGAAGACAGTCGCAAAGGCCGACAGGGTGTACGAGCCTGGTACCTGAACCTCGCCCATAACGTTTACCTGAATGGTGCGCGTCTGACCGACAGTCAGCGAGATCTTGGAATCGGCATAAACCCGGCCTAATTTGCTACGTAACCGCTTGGTTGCCTGCTCAACAGTCAGGCCGCCCAACTGAACAGGGCCTACATTCTCGACCGTAATTTTCCCGTCGGGCGAAATCGTACCATCGATAGTCATCTGGCTGGCTCCATACACATCGATGAATACCTGATCACCGGCACCAAGAATGTAGTTACCGGGTGTGGCTATATTCATGTTCGGCTCGAAGGAAACATTTTCGTTCCGGAAAATATCGCGACCGAAAACCTTGATTGTCTTTTCTTCGGCTACAGGCTTAACATATACGGAATCGGCGACCGGCTGGACATACTCCTGCTGCAAAACATCCGAATTCTTGGAACCCGGATTCTGTGCCGTACGCATACGGCCATTAGTCACAGTCTTATCGGGCATATCCCCACTGGCCTTCATCTTACTCAATTTCTGTTTCAAGGCCTGAATCTGCTGGGGAGTAACGCCGCGCTTAACGAGATACTGGATCATCTCCTGCTGGGAGGTTCCTAAAGCCTGCTGTTCGGCCACGTACTTCATAATCTGCTGATCGGTCATATTGGCAGAGGCCGTCAATGGCATCAGCATCAAGGCACAAAGAATAAGCAATTTATTCAGTTTCATATATCGGTTTTTTGATTTACGATTGATAATTACAGCCGGAAATGCGATTCCGACTTAAAAAATAACGCACGCGCAAGAAAAATATTGCTCAATCCGTCATTTTTTACCGTCTTCCCGGCATTTTTTACCATTTTCGGGAAAGCGCGACCTCCAGGACTATGTCAATTCAGGCTATACCAGGTATGCTTTCCGGTTGAGTTTTCCATTATAGGTACGCTCAACGTGATCAACCTGCTCGTACCGGACCGGCACCTTATAACTTTCAAGTTTCTGCTTCAGACTTAGAGCAATAGCCTTCTTATTGAAGACAAATCCATCGGACATAACTACCAGAAGCTTCGGTACAAATCCCATCAACGGATGAGGTATGGGAATACAGATACAATCCTTGATTCCTTCAATGGAAAGAACGGCTTCTTCGACCTCGACGGGAGAAACCTTCAAACCTCCCACATTGATGATATCGTTAGCACGGCCTGTCAGATACAGGCGTCCCTCATTGTCCATCCTGCCTAAATCGGAGGTAACGACTTTACCGACTCCCGCTGCAGAAAGGTTTTCGTCGCCCAAATAACCCATCATCAGCGCTTCGCCCGAACAGACTACCACCCCATCCTGCAACTCAACATGCGCGAGTTCCATGGGTTTCCCGACACATGACTGGAAGTGGTTTCCATCGTTAAAGTTATAAGTACAAACCACACCGGTTTCACTTGAGGCATAAGTGTTATACAACCGGCTGTCGGGCAGCAGACGGGACAACTCTTTCATGTCGCTTTGAGCAATGGGGGCCGCTCCGGTTTCGATAAATTCCACAATGTCGCTGTAAGCATGAAGCCGTTCGCCGGAAAACTGCATCAGCATACGGATGCTGGCAGGAACAAGGAACGTGGCGGCTTTTCCTTTTCCTCGAACAAAATCGAGAGCCCCGAAGAAATCCTCAAGGTTCTTCATTCCGTCCATCAGATACAGGGATCCGCCTTCTTTCACAACCGGCAGCACTTTCGAGTGATTGCCGAAATGATTGACAGGACCATTCAGCAGGAAGATGATACCGCTATGAAAACCCAAGGCACCGGTCAGATTGACGGCATCGGCCACCAATGATTTTCCGGACAATACCACGCCCTTGGCCGCACCGGTGGTTCCTGTGGTAAAAAGGATATCGGAGGCCTCCTCCGGCAAATGAATGCCTCGGACTCGATCTTCGATAGCAGCCAGCTTATCAGCCGGCAAATCGTGTTCCAACGGTGCAATGACCACGCCCAGATACTGACAGGCGAAATACAAAGACAGATACCCGGCCGTCGGCGAAACACGCACACAATATACCTCGCCTCTTTGCCAACCCTGTCCCTGCAGCGTTCCGGCTTTCTTCAGAACCATCTTCCAAAAGTCGGCATAAGAGATCTGCTCCTTACCCGCCTGCTGGTAAATAAAAACTTTTTCCGGCTGCGTCAGCGCATGCTGCCGCAAATAATCAACGATTCTCACCTTTTGCTGCTATTTTCTTTTCAACCAACCGCACCAGACT
>JAGBQS010000022.1 GCA_017632695.1 Bacteroidales bacterium | reverse complement strand
TTTCCATAAGATTAAGTCAATCTGTTATATGCTCTTGGGTGCAAAGATAAGAGTTATTTCTGAAAAAAACAATTATTCGGGGGAAAACAGGACAAAAAAAGCCGACTGAAAGCCGGAAAACCTTCAGTCGGAAATTATGGACATAAAAAACGCTTTGTTTTGAACAGATAACCGGAACGGCAATTATGCAATCCGAGTCATGAATCCGTCCATCTGAACGGCATGTTCTTCTTCGTCAGCCGGCACCACATGAACACTGTCGGCATCTTCCCAGACAGTTCTTTGGGAGGAAGTATAATCCTTCAGTTTATAATAGGCGTTAAGACCAACCGAGAACAAGATGACCGTAATAAAAAAAGCAATAACTAACATAATCAGAAATTTATAAAACCATTGTTTTGTTTCTTCTTTCTTAGACGGTGCAAAGGTACGGACAAGTATCAAAATGTTCAAGGGTTTACGATAGTTTGTTTCGATAGTGGCAATCAGACTTTACTTATTGCCATTTTTGATACTTACTATCGAAATTTGTTATAGCAAATATTTTGTGATTTGAGAAAATAATCATAACTTTGCGCCGCACAAATGTAAAAATATACTATAAATAATAACACATGTGGTTCTATAATTTACTTTTCAATCCCGGTGTTGCTCACAGCGTGATGCTGATAGCTTTCACCATTGCGATGGGACTGGTGCTCAGTCGCATTAAGATATGCGGGGTTTCGTTGGGTGTTACATGGATCCTGTTTGTAGGCATCATTGCCAGTCACTTCGGACTGGTCCTCGACCCCACCACTTCGCATTTTGTCAAGGAATTCGGTCTGATTCTGTTCATCTACAGTATCGGTCTGCAGGTCGGTCCCGGCTTCTTTGCCTCGTTCCGTAAGGGTGGCATTACACTCAACCTGCTCGCCACGGGCCTGGTATTTCTGGGTGGTGTCATTGCCTATGTGATTCATGTGGTAACAGGCGAGGATCTTTACGCCATGATCGGCGTTCTTTACGGTGCCGTAACCAACACGCCTGGTCTGGGTGCAGCCCAGCAGACCTACAGCGACATGCACAATGGCGTTGCCAACAGCATCTTTGCACAGGGCTATGCCGTTGCCTATCCGTTGGGCGTAGTCGGAATCATCCTGAGCATCATCCTGATCCGCTATATCTTCAAGATCAATTTCGGACAGGAACAGAAACTGTACGAAATCAACAACAAACGGGCCAGCGAGGCTCTGAAGGCGGTTACGCTCGAAGTAACCAACGATGCCGTTTGCGGACGCACTATCGGCGACATCCAGCAGTTAGCCGGCCGCGAACTGGTAGCAACCCGTTTGCAGCATCCCGGATCGGACGACATCGTACTGGTAAAGTCGGATACCGTTCTTCAGCAGGGTGACCGCATCTTCCTGGTTGCCAAGCCTGCAGATGTTGAAGCCTATACGGTATTACTGGGCCGGAAACTGGAAAAATTCACCCAGGAGCAGTGGGATAGCGAGAAGCACAACGAACTGGTTTCGCAGCGCGTAGTTGTTACCAACGCCAAGCTGCAGGGCCGTCGTCTGGGCGATCTGAATATCCGTCAGACGTTCCACGTAACCTTCACCCGCGTACAGCGTGCAGGCGTCGAACTGATTGCCGCGCCTTCGCTCATCATCCAGTTGGGCGACCGCATTACGGTTGTAGGTTCCAAGGACCGTGTAAACAAGGTTTCCGAAATGTTGGGTAACGCCGTTTCGCGTTTGGATCATCCGCAGCTGTTCTCCGTATTCCTGGGTATCACCTTGGGTGTGATTCTCGGCTCTCTGCCGATTGTCTTCCCCGGAATGCCTGTACCTGTCAAACTGGGTCTGGCTGGCGGACCTCTTATCGTTTCGATCCTGTTGAGTTACTACGGACCGAAGTTCCACCTGATTACCTACACGACCAACTCGGCCAAGTTACTGATGCGCGAAATCGGTATCGCGATGTTCATGGCTGCCGTCGGACTGGGTGCCGGTGTCGGCTTTGTCGATACCGTAATGAACGGCGGTTACTGGTGGGTTCTCTACGGATTCATCATCACGTTCCTGCCTTGTATCATCATCGGCATTCTGGCCCGTATCGTATTCAAGCAGAGTTACTTCACCATTGCAGGCATGATCAGCGGCGCTACTACCGATCCGCCGGCACTGGCCTATTCGAACAGCATCTGCGGCAACGACCAGGCTTCGGTAGCCTACTCGACGGTTTATCCGCTCACGATGTTCCTCCGTGTTCTTTGTGCCCAGTTACTGGTGCTCATGGCATTATAGTCTTTTGGTAAATCCCGGGTAATGGAACTCCGACAACTCAAGTACTTCGTAAAGGTTGCTGAATTAAAAAGCTTCAGCGAGGCGAGCCGGCAACTGAACGTAACGCAGAGCACACTGTCTCAGCAAATCCGTCAGCTGGAAAGCGAACTGAACATCGAGCTTCTGATTCGCGACTCTCACCACGTCGATCTGACCGACATGGGCCAAGCCTTTCTTCCCCAGGCGCAAAAGACGCTCACTGCGGCCAAGACATGCATCGACCGCATTCGCGACGTTCAGCAGCTAGGCTTCGGAGAACTGAATATCGGTTCGACCTACTCCTTCCTGCCCCTGC
>JAGBQS010000246.1 GCA_017632695.1 Bacteroidales bacterium | reverse complement strand
CTGGAGCAGTTGGTTTCTACTAATATGGAGCAGACCGTAGGTTATGGTCAGGATAACTATTGCGAACAGGCCCGAGAACTGATCAGACATGCGTGTAGGGCACCGGAAGCCGATGTGCATTTCCTGGTGGGAGGTACACAGACCAATACAACTGTCATCGCATCAGTGTTACGTCCGTATCAGGGCGTTCTTTGCGCCGAAACCGGGCATATCAATGTTCACGAAACAGGAGCTATTGAGCATACGGGACACAAAGTGCTGGCTTTGCCTGCCGTAAACGGCAAGATCAACGCCCGACAGGTAAAGGCTGCCTTAGAGGGACATTTCTCAGATGGCAATGCCGAACACATGGTCCAGCCGGGTATGGTTTATGTTTCGTATCCGACTGAAGTGGGCACACTCTACTCCCGTCAGGAATTGGCAGACATCAGTTCTGTTTGCCGGAGTTATGACGTACCGCTTTTTGTGGATGGTGCACGATTGGGCTATGGTCTGTCATCCCCGGAATCGGATCTGACGCTGCCCGAATTGGCGAAACTTGCCGATGTCTTTTATATTGGAGGAACCAAACAGGGCGCGCTGTTCGGTGAGGCTTTGGTAATAGCGAATCCGGCTTACCGGAAAGATTTCCGTTATAACCTGAAGCAGAATGGCGGTATGCTGGCCAAGGGCCGTTTGTTAGGCTTGCAGTTCAAGACCTTGTTCGAGAATAATCTGTATTTCGATATTGCCAGGCACGCGGTTGACGAAGCACTGCTGATTAAAGCTGCTTTGCAACAGAAAGGCTATCGGCTGTTTATGGACAGCAGTACCAACCAGCAGTTCCCGATTCTGACCAGGATACAGTATGAAAAACTGAGTAAGGATTTCCTTTTCGACTTTTGGGGAACCATCGACGAAACCCATGTGGCAGTCCGTATCTGTACCAGTTGGGCCACACTTCATGCGAATGTGGAGAAACTGATTGCTGCGTTATAAACACCATCCCCCTCTGAACCTGTAGCCAATAGCGGATACATATCAGAGGGGGATATTTTGTTCCATAAGTTGCAAACAGACTGAAAAATGACTGCTTGTAACAGAAAAACAGTTAAAAATTTGGGATTTCGGAGAAAAATTATCATATTTGCACCAAATTGCCTTAATGTTATGGCACACTGGATACATTTCAAATACAACCCGAAAAAAGGGAGATACGAGCGTAGCACTCCTTCCAGATGGCGGCACTTTTATACCGTTGTCCGGCATTTGTTGTCCGGTACCATTATAGGAGCATTATTGCTATATGCCTTCATCTTTTGGATCGGGTCGCCATCACAATGGCGTTTGGAAAAAGAACATGAGGTGCTGAAACAGGAATACGAGGTGCTGAATGCACGTTTGGATAACGCCTTGGAAGTGCTTGAGGACATCGGAGAGCGTGACGACAATCTGTATCGGGTTATTCTGGGCGGATCGCCGATAGGAGTAGAGGCGCGTAACCGTCTGGCCCGCGATAACCAGCGATACGATTCGCTGATGATGCTGGCCGATGCGGAAATGGTGGTTCGCGTGGCCCAAAAGATGGATTTGGTGGAGAAACAGATGTATCGTCAGACAAAGTCGTTTGACGAGCTGGTGGAACTCAGCCGCGAGCAGGGCGACCGTCTGCGTCATATTCCTGCCATTCAGCCCGTATCGAACAAAGACCTGAAGTACATGGCCTCCGGTTACGGATGGCGTCTGCACCCCGTCTATAATATCCGGAAATTTCACGAAGGAATGGATTTCTCGGCCGAAAAAGGAACCGATGTGTTTGCGACCGGCGACGGACGGGTGACTCAGGCCGGCTATAACAAAGGTTACGGGTTATGCATTACCGTTGATCACGGATACGGCTACGAAACCGTTTATGCGCATCTCTCAAAGAAACTGGTTAACAGAGGACAGTCTGTGAAACGAGGCGACAAGATCGGTGAAGTCGGTTCGACGGGTGTTTCCACCGGGCCACATCTGCATTATGAGGTTCATCTGCGCGGAGCCATCCAGAATCCTGCCAACTACTACTTCCTCGACCTCACCCCGGAGCAATATGAAGAGATGATAGAGAAATCCGAAAACAACGGTTTGTCGATGGACTAAAAACGAAAGAACATGAAGAGTTCCCTGATGCAGGCCGGTTTGTCGGCTAAAGAATACTACACAATCGGTGAGGTTTCCGAGATGATGGGAGTCTCTGTCGAGGTGTTGCGGAAATGGGAGCGCGATTTCCCAAAAATCGTCCGGCCGATGCGAACCAAGGGGTCAACCCGCCTGTATCGGAAAAAGGATTTGGAGAAGTTGCAGATGATTTACCGTATGCGGCATACCGAAGGAAAAACAATCAGCGGCGTTCAGAAGGCATTGGGCACCAAACAGTCAGAAGAAGAAATAAAACAGGAGGTTATAAGCAGTCTGTATAACATTCGAGAGCAGTTGCAAGGAATTGTCGATCAGTTAACACAATTATGATTATGGAAGGCAAGATTTCACCCGAAGAAGCAAAGCGCATGGTCGAAGAAATGCGCGACGAGTTGTTCGACAGATGTCGGGAACGGCTATCGGCGTCCGATATGCCACGTATTGAGGCCGCTTACAAAATGGCAGCCAAAGCGCACGCGAAGCAGATCCGCAAGAGCGGAATCCCGTACATTACGCATCCGATTTCAGTGGCCCGCATTGCTTTGGTTGAGTTGGGATTGAGCACCAATTCCATTATTGCCGCGCTGCTGCACGATGTGGTTGAGGATACCGACTATACCATTCAGGACATTGAGACAGCTTTCGGAACCGATGTGGCATTCCTGGTGGGCGTACTGACCAAAAAGGACGATGGCAACTACAAAGTGTCGAAGCAGATTGATAACTTCAAGCAGATGCTCGACTCCATTCAGTACGATATCCGTGCACTGCTCATCAAATTGAGCGACCGGATGCACAACATGCGAACACTGGGCAGCATGCGCTCTGAAAAACAGATGAAGATCGCTTCGGAAACTGATTATTTCTATGCTCCGCTTGCTAACCGGTTGGGGTTGTATAATATCAAGTCGGAGCTGGAGAATCTGTCGATGAAATTCCGTTCGCCGCATGAATACGAGCGTATAGAAAAGAAGATTGTCTCGTACATGAAACTCCATGAGGACGATATAAACGATTTTCTGGGACCGATCCGTGAAGCGCTGGCAGAAGAAGGCATCAAGGCGAAGGTTTTTGCCAAGCCCCGCTCCGTATATGCCTTGTGGAGAAAAATGCAGAAGTCGGGACAGACCTTCAAGGAACTGGAACACGTACACCAGATTCATATAGTGATAAATCCTACCCCAGACGGAGGCAGCGAGAAGAATCAGTGCCTGCATATTTACAGTCTGCTGACTGATCTTTACAAGGAGCGCCCGTATTCGATGATAAACTACATCGATCAGCCCAAGGAGAACGGATACCAGGCCATCCATTTGCAGGTGATGACCCATATGGGAGGCTGGGCAGAAGTGCATATCGCCACCGAATCGATGCAGCGTAATTCGCAGCAGGGATGTGTCTTCGACCGGACAGAATCCATCGATAAATGGGTGCTGAAGTTTAAGGATGTTTTGCGCGATATCGCCCAGTCCGGAGCTGAGAGCAGCTTTATGGAAAGCGTGGTCAGTTCGTTCTATAACGACGATATCATTGTCTTTACTCCAAAGGGAAACAGCATCGTTCTGCCCAAGGAGTCAAGCGTGCTCGATATGGCTTACGAGATACATACGAATGTAGGCAATCATGCCAAGTTCGCCCGCATTAACGGACGTCTGTGCAGTATTTTTACTACGTTGAAAAGAGGTGACCGGGTGGAAGTCGGAACCGATCCGCAGATGCGGCCTACTCCGATTTGGCTGAAGCACGTCTGTACCTATAAGGCACGTCGCTCTGTGAGTTCGGCCTTGGGCAAAGAAGTGAATTCTGCAGGAGCATTCCCCTACTGTATATGCGAAAAATGTCATCCGCTTCCAGGCGACGAGATTACAGGATTCAAGCAGAAGGACGGGTCAGTCATTGTGCATAAACGCAATTGCCCGGATGCCATTCAGCTGTCGGTGAGCGAAGGAGATTCCATTGTAGATGTTTCGTTGCCTATTTTGCCAAACCGTACCTATACGACACAGATTGTCATCAACAGTGTTGACCGACCCAGCTTGCTGTCGGATTTGGTAGATGTTATCAGTAAAGAGTTGCGCCTGAATATCGAATCGCTGCATACCGTTACTGAAGATTATATTGTAACTACTAAAGTGAAGATTCAGGTACCTTCTGCCTTCGAACTTTCCGAAGCAATGCGCATCATCGAGCAGGTTGAGGGCGTGGAGGAAGTCCGAAATGTTTAATTTCAATACAAGATTCAAAGATATGAGAGTTATTGCTATTATTCCGGCACGATATGCCAGTACCCGATTCCCGGGCAAACCGTTGGCTCTGTTAGGAGGTAAGCCGGTGATTCAGCGCGTGTACGAAAAGGTTGCCCCTCTGGTTGATATGGCTGTTGTGGCTACGGATGATAACCGGATCTACGATACGGTTGAAGGATTCAAGGGACGTGTCGTGATGACTTCGGCCAATCATAAGAGCGGTACCGATCGCGTTTTCGAGGCATATCGGAAAGTATCGGAAGCATTGGGTATCGAATACGACGTTATCATCAATGTGCAGGGTGACGAGCCTTTTATTGCTGCCCAGCAGATTCAGGCAGTCAAAGACTGTTTTATGGATGCACAGACAGAGATTGCAACCTTGGTAAAGCCTTTCCATCCGGAAGACGGTTTGTCGGCATTGCAGAATCCGAACAGCCCGAAGGTAGTGCTTGGCGCACGTAGTCAGGCTTTGTATTTCAGCCGTTCGGTCATCCCGTACCTGCGAGGCGTTGAACCGGAAGAGTGGTTGCAGCAACATACTTTCTACAAACATATCGGACTGTATGCTTATCGTCCGGAGGCACTGGCCCGTGTCACTGCCATGGAACAGACTCCATTGGAGAAAGCCGAGAGCCTGGAACAGCTTCGCTGGCTGGAGAACGGAATGCGTATTACGGTTCGGGTGGTTGATATAGAAACCGTCGGAATTGATACCCCTCAGGATCTGGAGCGTGCAGAAAAGTTCCTTCTGGAAATCAAAAAAGCAAAGGGAAGCCTGTAATTTACATCGATAATAAGCGTTATGGAGCAAATCATTTCTTGGTTCGACCGCAATATCGGCTCAAACGGCAGCGAATTGGAATGGTACTGGCGTCTGCTGATAGTGGCCGTAGTCATCTTGGTGGCCTATCTGGTAGATTACCTCTTTTCGCATATTGTAGTGCCTTCGGTGCGCCGCATTACAAGCAAGACCGCTACAAAGGTCGATGATGTGCTGCTTAGCGACAAGGTGGTTCATGCTTTCAGCAATATTATACCGCCGATTATTCTGACTTTTGCCCTCCCGTTTGTTACAAAGGGGACGTTCGAGGAGATTATCTCCCGACTGACCTTCGTATATATATTAATATGTGTAACACGCTTCCTATGCTACTTAGTGACTGCACTGTTTGAGGCTTTCCTGACTAAGGGAGAGGAGAGCGGAAAGGATCAGTTGCGTCTGAAATCCCTGAAAGGCCTGATCCAAACCATACAGATTGTAATCATTCTGGTAGCTGCCATTTGGGTGGTCAGCGTGTTTGTCGGTAAATCGCCGGCCTATCTGATCTCGGGCCTGGGAGCTATGGCTGCCGTGCTGATGCTCGTGTTTCAGGATAGCATAAAGGGTTTGGTAGCAAGTATTCAGCTGATGTTTAACGATATGGTTTCGGTGGGAGAGTGGATTGCCATGCCTTCGCGAAATATAGACGGTGTCGTTATTGAGATTACGCTGACAACCGTAAAGATCCGGAACTGGGATAATACGATACTGACAGTCCCTCCTTACGCGTTGCTGACCGAAACCTTTCAGAACTGGCGGGGTATGCAGGAAAGCGGCGGGCGACGCCTGAGTCCGGAAATCCATGTAGATATGTATAGCGTCCATTTCCTGACCGAGGCTGAAATCCGGGAGTTCAGACAACGGGGATTCATGTCGGATTCGGTTAAGATCGGGGATATGACAAATTTGGAGATTTTCAGGCAGCAGATGCTTAATCATCTTCAGACCAGCCCGGACTTTAATCACGATATGACTTGTATGGTCCGTCAGCTTCCTGCTGGCAGCGAAGGTATACCGATCCAGTTCTATGCGTTTACGAAAACCAAGGAATGGGAACTTTATGAAGGCGTGAAGTCTCGTTTGGTGGAATATGCCTTGGCTTCCCTTCGTGAGTTCGGGCTCAATGCTTACCAACGCAGCAGCGGTAAGTTCAGTGGTACCAAATAAGGGTTATTCAGCGTCTGTTGCAAAGATAAACGCCGGCAATGGTAAGCAGGCAGCCGGCAACGGCCATCAAAGTCAGCTTTTCATCGAGAAAAACGGCTCCGACCAATAACGATACAATCGGATTGAAGTAAAGATAGTTGCTGGCAGAAACGATTGAAATGCGTTTGCAGACGACGTTCCAGGCAAAGAAACAGCCCAAAGAGGCAATCAGGCTAAGAAAAAGCAGATTGGCAAATATCCTGTTCTCTGACAACAGTGCGGCGTTGAAACTTACGGAGGACATGCTGCCGGAACTGACAATTAGTTGCGATTCGCCGTGTGAGGCGAGGAGGATAACAGCAGGAATCATGGTTATAACGCCCCAAAAGAAAGTTTTTCGGGTGATAACGGATGTGGAGTACCGATGTTCTAAAACTTTTAGAATGATGCTATAGAAAGCCCAGCAGAGCGCAGCCAGGAAGCTTAGTAATATGACCCATGGGTTGTCATCGAGCACGAAAACTCCGTTCAGTACGACCATCGAAACTCCGGAAAGAGCAATGAACGAGCCGCAGAAGAAGCGGTTCGTCAGTGGTTCGGAACGCCAAAAGAGTCTGTTCAGGATAGCAGTCAGGATAGGCGTGGTGCAGACAATCAAAGCTACGGTTGATGTAAAGCCGGTCAGTTTTATGGCATAGTTTTCAGTAAGGAAGTATAAGCTGCCGCCTGTTATTCCCATACAAACGAACAGCAGTTCGTCACGCCACGACTTCGGAATGATGCGTTGGCGGCAAAAGGGAAGGAGTAGCAGGTAGGCAAAGAGAAAGCGGAGGCACATGATTTCGGCAGGACTGAGACCGGCTTTGATCAGAACGCTGCTCGAAGCAAAGGTCGAACCCCAAATACAGGAAACGGCAAGAGCCAAAAGATGCCACCACATAATAATCCTTTGTTTAAGTTTATAATTTGTGTGCAAAGGTAACTGAAAAATCTGAAAAAACGCATAAGTTTGTTCGATTTTGAATTGCTGAGATGCCAAATTTGCCTAAATTAGCCTAAAATGATGGGTGAAGATGATGGAAAATAGCAAAAAAGTAGTTTTGTTCAAGAAATAATCGGTATCTTTGCAAGCCGTTTTGCGAAAGATGATAGATAAAAAAGCGTGCAAAACCGGTGACATCCTCGATGAGCTAGTCCGTAATTCGAGGCTCTGTGTAAGAAACAATATTAACAATTAAATCCAAATCAACAGTGGATACTTTATCGTACAAGACCATTTCTGTAAACAAGGCAACTGCGCAGAAAGAATGGGTTGTGGTAGATGCTACTGACCAGGTTATGGGTCGTCTTTGTTCGAAGGTTGCAAAGCTCCTTCGCGGCAAGTACAAGCCAAGCTACACCCCACATGTTGATTGTGGTGACAACGTCATCATCATCAACGCTGAGAAAGTAACTATGACCGGCAATAAATGGACAGAGCGTGAATGGCTTACATTTACCGGTTATCCAAGCGGCCAGCGCGTTCATACCGCTGCCAGCGTAACAAAGAAGAATGGCTATGCAGCTCTCTTCCAGATCGTACTGAAGGGAATGCTTCCAAAGAACAAGTTAGGTGCTCAGCTCCTGCGCAACGTTCGCGTTTACGAAGGACCAGAGTATAAGGAAGTTGCTCAGCAGCCAAAGGTAATCGACATTAACACTCTTAAGTAATTAGACAAGTATGGCAGAAGTAATCAATGCAATTGGTCGTCGTAAGGCTGCCGTTGCCCGCGTATATGTCGCTGCTGGTGCTGGTAACATCACCATCAACAAAAAGGAACTCCAGGCCTACTTCCCATCGTCTATCCTTCAGTTCATTGTTAAGCAGCCTCTCAATGAGTTGGGCGTTGCTGAACAGTATGATATCAAGGTAAACCTTCAGGGTGGTGGCTACAAGGGCCAGGCTGAGGCTCTCCGCCTCGCTATCGCACGCGCTCTCGTTAAGATTGATGCCGAATCGAAGACTGCTCTTCGCAAGGCTGGTTTCCTGACCCGTGATGCACGTGTCGTTGAACGTAAGAAGCCAGGTCAGCCAAAGGCTCGCCGTCGCTTCCAGTTCAGTAAGCGTTAATATTTCATCCGTATATACATTATCTATATATGTGCGCGAGAGGCGTGCTGAAATATTTCCGCGTTTAGTATCTAAATCCGACAGGACCCTGAATCCTGTTTATGAATACGGGGTTGCAGACTACCTTCGGATTGCATAACAAGAATGTAAACAAAAAAACAAACAGACAATTATGTCACGTACAAACTTTGATCAACTTTTGGAGGCCGGCGTTCACTTCGGACACCTCAAGAGCAAGTGGAATCCAGCAATGGCTCCCTATATTTTCATGGAGCGCAACGGCATCCATATTATCGACCTGAATAAGACAGTTGCTAAAATCGACGAGGCAGCTGAGCAGCTGAAGGCTATTGCCAAGAGCGGCAAGAAGGTGCTTTTCGTCGCTACTAAAAAGCAAGCCAAGGAAGTTGTAGCCGAGAAGGCTCAGGCTGTTGGCATGCCATATGTTATCGAGCGTTGGCCAGGCGGCATGCTCACCAACTTCACCACAATCCGTAAGGCTGTGAAGAAGATGGCTACAATTGATAGACTTACCAAGGATGGTACTTTTGATAACCTCTCTAAGCGTGAGCGTTTGCAGATTGCACGCAAGCGTGAGAAGTTGGAGAAGAACTTGGGTTCTATCGCTGACCTGACCCGTCTGCCATCTGCCCTCTTCGTTGTTGACGTAATGAAGGAGCATATCGCCGTAGCAGAG
>JAGBQS010000245.1 GCA_017632695.1 Bacteroidales bacterium | reverse complement strand
CCTATCCTTTGTGCAGTAGGAACGGGTATGGGCGAAACACTGGTAGAGATTGGAGGATTGAAGGTTCTGCTCTTCGGTACGGCAATGGCTGCTTCTTTGGCTATGACGCTTCCGATTTCCACTCCTCCGAATGCTATCGCTTCGTCTACAGGAATCATTTCGACCTACGATATGGCTAAAGCCGGTCTGACAATTGGTGTAGTGGGCGGTATTCTGGCCTATCTGCTTTTGATTTTCCTATAAGGAGAGTATTCCCCTCGGCAACCTATGCAAATCATCTACGAAGATAATCATCTGCTCATTGTGAGTAAGACCTGTCATGAAATCGTACAAGGTGACAAGACAGGCGACGAACCGTTGGCTGACACCCTGAAGCGTTTCATCAAGGAGCGCGACAGCAAGCCTGGAAATGTTTTTATGGGTGTCACCCATCGCTTAGACCGTCCTACAACGGGTATTGTTATCTTTGCAAAGACTTCGAAGGCTTTGGAGCGTATGAACCGGATGTTTGCTGAGGGTGAAGTACACAAGACCTATTGGGCAATTGTCGAAGCACGGCATTTCATACAACCTTCCGGAGCTGTCCCCCAATCGGCCGACCTGAAGCACTGGCTTATCCGAAATGAAAAAGCCAATCGGAGTTACGTCTTCGACAGTCTGGAAGAGGCAATGCGTCATGCGCCCCAAAAAGAATGCAAGGAGGCGCGTCTGCATTACAAACTCATTGCAATAGGAGATCGGTATGCCTTGCTCGAAGTCAGATTGTATACGGGCCGGCATCATCAGATCCGTTGCCAGTTGTCACATATCGGACTGCCGATCAAGGGAGACCTGAAATATGGAGCACCGCGCAGCAATCCGGACGGAGGAATCAGCCTGCATTCCCGTTGTGCCAGTTTTATCCATCCGGTCAGTAAAGAAGAAATAACGGTTACCGCTCCTGTTCCAGACGATCGTTTATGGCAGGCGCTGGAAGCCGAAAGCAAAAAATCCGAAGCTGAGTAAGCTCCGGATTTTTTCGTTATAACAGTTGCAGTTTATAGTTTAACCCCATTCAGCAGCGCCTTGACATCCATCCGTTTTTTACCGGGCAACTGCAGTTCCTCCAGGGCGATTGTGCCATCTGCACACCCGATGTGAATATAATTCTTTCCGTCAGTTTCCATCTTTCCGGGTTCCAGTCCCTTGGAAGGAACAGGGTTCGATTGATTGTTCAGGTTGTTATCCGAATGCTTGTTGTTCCCCGATTCAGGAAGCATTGACACCCGGTAGATCTTGACAGGAGAAAGGATCTCGCCATTGGAAAGGGTCAGTTCAGTCCAGGCTGCCGGATAGGGCGAAAGTCCCCTTACTTTGTTGTAGATGCTTTGTGCGGTAGCCGTCCAATCAATGTGGCACGTATCCTTGAATATTTTGGGAGCCGGACGCAATTCGGCAATGCCTGTAGCTGCAACCAGGTCGTTCATCAGGGTTTGTTGGTCGATGGTTGGAATCCGGTTGATGTTGCCGTCTGCTTCCAGTACCAGATCGACTGTACGGCAAACCAATCCTTTTCCCATTTCCATCAGCCGGTCATGTACGGATCCGACATTTTCGTCGGGAGCGATGTCCATCTCTTCCTTCAGGATGATCCGACCTGTGTCGATGTCGTGATCCAGGAAGAAGGTTGTGGCTCCGGTCTTGGTGTCGCCGTTCATGACGGCCCAGTTGATGGGGGCTGCACCCCGATACTGAGGTAACAGGGCAGCATGCAGATTGAAAGTGCCGCAACGGGGCATATTCCATACCACTTCGGGCAACATCCGGAAAGCTACCACAATCTGCAAGTCGGCATTCCAGGATTTCAGTTCGGCCAAAAAATCCTCGTTCTTCAGTTTTTCAGGTTGAAGAAGAGGCAGCTGATGAGCCAGAGCATATTCCTTTACAGGCGAATACTGCAGTTTGTGTCCTCGACCGGCTGGCTTATCGGGCATGGTAATGACACCTACTACATTATATCCGCCCTGAACAAGGGCATCGAGCGTGGGAACGGCGAAGTCGGGCGTTCCCATATATACGATTCTAAGATCCTGCTTATTCATTAAATTTGGGTTTTAGATACTTGGCAGTATACGATTGTTCGCACAGGCACAGATCGCGGGGCGTTCCCTGAAATACCAGATTGCCGCCTTCTGCGCCGCCTTCCGGTCCGAGATCAATCACATGATCGGCACATTTGATTACATCGAGATTGTGTTCGATGATAACCAGAGTGTGTCCACGCTGCAGCAGTTCATCGAAAGCGGACAGGAGCACCCGGACATCGTGCAAATGCAGACCCGTAGTCGGTTCATCGAAGATAAACAGCGTATGGTTTTCGGTTACCGGATTGTTGAACATTCCGTTTTTGGATGATGAGCCAGAGTTGGGGGTTAAATAATATGCCAGTTTTACGCGCTGGTTCTCACCGCCGGAAAGGGTGCTCGACGATTGTCCGAGCTTGATGTAACCCAAACCGACTTTTTGCAGCGGAATCAGTCGGCGGGTAACAGCCGGTTCTTCGCTGAAAAACGCTATCGCTTCGTCGACGGTGAGATCGAGTACATCAGCTATTGATTTGCCTTTATACAGCACTTCCAGCACGTCGCTCTTGAAACGTTTGCCGTGACAGGCTTCACATTCGAGCACCAGATCGGCCATAAACTGCATTTCGACGGTGATGGTACCCTCTCCCTTGCATTCCTCGCATCGGCCACCCTCAACATTGAACGAGAAAGTGGCAGGCGTAAAGCCCAGCTGCTTGGATAACGGTTGGGCAGCAAATACATTACGGATCTCATCGTAGGCCTTCAGGTAGGTGGCAGCATTGCTTCTTGTTGACTTGCCAATCGGGTTCTGATCGATGAACTCGACGCGGGCAATCCGCTTCATGTCGCCCTCAAAGCCGGCAAAGGCTCCCGGTGCATCGGTTGCTTCGCCTAAGCGTCGGAGCAGCCCCCGGTAAAGGATGTCGCGTACCAATGTTGACTTGCCGGAACCGGAAACACCGGTAACCACCGTCATCACGCCCAATGGGAAGCGTACGCTGATGTTCTTCAGATTATTCTGAACGGCGCCGTTAACCTGAATATAGCTGTTCCAAGGACGCGGTTTTCGCGGAACTTCTATCCTTTCGCGGCCGGTAAAGAATCGGGCGGTATAGCTGTCGCCTTCGTTCAGATCGATTAGCGGACCCTGATAAACAATCTTTCCGCCGTTGATACCGGCTTCCGGACCGATATCTATCAGGTAGTCAGCCGAACGGATAATCTCCTCGTCATGTTCTACAACGATAACTGTATTGCCCTGGTCGCGCAGTTCGCGCAGCACGTGTATCAGTTGGTCTGTGTCGCGACTGTGCAATCCGATGCTCGGCTCGTCGAGAATATACATCGATCCGACCAAGGCCGAACCCAGCGAGGTTGCCAGATTGATACGCTGGCTCTCACCGCCCGAAAGGCTGTTCGAGAGGCGGTCGAGGGTCAGGTACGACAGACCTACTTCCTCAAGAAAATGCAGCCGGTTCCTGATTTCGGTCAGCAACCGTTTGGCAATCTGAGTATCGTGTTCGCTGAGCTGTAAGGCTTCGAACCAGGGAATCAGTTCGGAAACGCTCATGCGGACAATCTCAGTAATGGTTTTGCCGCCTACTTTTACATAGCCGGCTTCTTTTTTCAGTCGTCCGCCATGACAGGTCGGACAAACAGTCTTTCCGCGATAACGGGCTAACATTACGCGGTTCTGAATCTTGTACAGATGTTCCTTGATGTCCTGGAAGAAATCGTCGATGCCATAAACGACCTTCGCATTTTCCCAAGCCGACCATGGGTCTTCGGGTGCCGTCTCCTCACGTTGTTTCTTTGTGACGACTCCTGCCGGATAGCCTTGCCAAAGCAGATCTTTCTGTTCCTGCGTCAATTGGTAATAGGGCCGGTGAATCGGGAATGGCTGTCCGTCACTCAAAATCACCTGTGAGCATCGGCTGATGAAGTATTTTTTCCATTCCGACATCTTTTCGCCGCGCCAGCAGATTACAGCATCCTCGTAAACCGAAAGAGCCTTGTTGGGAATGACCAGATCCTCGTCGATGCCCATTACCTTGCCGAATCCCTCGCATGTCGGACAGGCTCCGACAGGGGAATTGAAGTTGAACATCATGTCCGAAGGTTCTTCGAATCTGATACCGTCGGCTTCGAAGCGTTTCGAGAAGAGCATCTCTGAGAAATTGCCGTCGGGAGTCCATGCTTTCAGCAGCATTTCTCCGTCGCCCTCATAAAAGGCAGTCTCGACCGAATCGCCGAAACGGCTCAGGGAGGCTGCGTCCTCGAAGGGAAGCATCATACGGTCAACAACCAGATTGAATGGAGCCGCAGTGACTTCTTCCAGCCGGACAAAGCGACCGTTCTCCTCCGCTTTGGCAAAGCCCGATTTCTTCAGTACCTCCAAATGCTCACTGAGCGTTCGTCCTTCGGGCAGACTGACTCTTACTAAAATGGCCAGTTTGGTTCCGTCCGGCAGGTTCTGTGCCTTTTCGGTTACGCTTTCGGTGGTATGTTTACGGACTTCCTGTCCGCTGACAGGAGAGATGGTTTTACCCACGCGGGCAAACAGCAGACGCAGATAGTCGTATATTTCGGTCGATGTCCCGACCGTACTGCGCGGATTGCGGACAATTACCTTCTGCTGGATGGCAACTGCCGGCGGAATGCCCAGAATGTAGTCGCATTCGGGTTTGCCCATGCGGCCCAGAAACTGGCGTGCGTATGAAGAGAGAGACTCCACGTAGCGTCTCTGTCCCTCGGCGTACAGGGTATCGAAAGCCAACGAAGATTTTCCGGACCCCGACAGACCCGTGATGACTATAAGACGACCGCGTGGAATCTCGACGTCAATATTTTTCAGATTATTGACGCGAGCACCTTTGATAATAATATTGCCCTCGTTCACTGAAAAATATCGGATGATTTATTTCTTGTTGATGTAATCTACAATCCAGGCACCAACTTCCTTCGTGCCGTATTTGGCGCCGCCTTCAACCTGAATTTCAGGTGTACGTACGTTCTGATCCAGAGAAGCATCGACGGCCTCGCGGATCAAGGCACCTTCTTCCTTGAGGTCGAAGTACTCGAACAGCATGGCAGCCGAAAGAATCTGGGCCAACGGGTTGGCAATGTTAAGACCCTTGCCCTGTGGCCACGAACCGTGGATAGGCTCGAAAACAGGAGTGTGCTCGCCGGTTGAAGCCGATGGCAACAGACCCATAGAACCGGTAATGCAGCTGCCTTCGTCGGTCAGAATGTCGCCGAATGTGTTCTCTGTTACCATTACGTCGAAGAAACGGGGATCCTGAATCATGCGCATGGCGGCATTGTCCACATACATGAAATCGGTTGTTACATCAGGATATTCCTTCATGACTTCCTGAGCTACCTTGCGCCACAGACGTGACGAAGCCAGCACGTTGGCCTTGTCGACAACGGTCAGGTGCTTGCGGCGCTGACGTGCGTACTGATAACCTACACGCAGAATGCGCTCAATTTCCGGACGCGAATAGTAGTTTGTATCCAAAGCGTCCTCAACGCCTTCGGCATTCACAGAAGGCTCCTGCTTCTTGCCGAAGTACATACCGCCGGTCAGTTCTCGGATACAGATAAAGTCCGCACCCTTTACGACTTCGTCCTTCAATGGCGACTTGTGCACCAGACAGTCGAAGGTGGTTACAGGACGGATATTGGCAAACAGACCCAGCTTCTTGCGCATAGCCAGAAGGCCCTGCTCCGGGCGTACCTTGGCATTCGGGTTGTTGTCGAACTTCGGATCACCTACGCTGGCGAAAAGCACGGCATCGGCTTCCATACAGGTCTGGAAGGTTTCCTCAGGGAACGGGTCGCCTACCTTGTCGATGGCGTCGGCGCCACAGATTGCATACTTGTAGCTCAGCTCATGGCCGAACTTCTTGCAGATGGCTTGGGTTACTGCCAGGCCCTGCTCCATAATCTCGGGTCCGATACCGTCGCCGGGAAGAACTGCTAATTTCAGCTTCATAGTTTCAGTTTATTCTGTTTCTAATAGGTTTAACATTTTGATGGTCGCCTTGATGGCCGCCTCTGTCTGGTCGGCATCCAGGCCGCGTGTGCGGTACACCTTGCCTTCGTATTCCCACGAGATGGCAGTCTGTACCAACGCGTCGGTACGTCCGCCGGGCGGAATGGTAACGGCATAGTTGGTCAGCCACGGGAAGGTGCGACCCAGTTTCAGCCGGTAGATGTGGCGCACGGCACGCACAAAGGCATCGAACATACCGTCGCCAGTAGCCGACTCCTCATATTCCTCGCCGTTGATTTCGAGCTTGACAACAGCCTGCGGATGCAGACCATAGGCAGTCGAAACCATATAGCTTACCAGTTTGATTTTGTCCGAAACTGTGTCATGATGCAACACATCGCTGATGACGTACGGCAGATCGTCGATGGTTACCCTTTCCTTTTTGTCGCCCAGTTCGTTGATGTGCTTAGTAACCCGACGCATGTCTTCGTCGCTCAGGTTGATTCCCAGCAGTTTCAGGTTCTGTTCGACGTTGGCCTTGCCCGACATTTTGCCCAAAGCGTATTCGCGGCTCCGGCCGAAGCGTTCCGGCAGCAGGGCATTCATATAGAGTTTGCCTTTCTTGTCGCCGTCGGCATGCACACCGGCTGTCTGCGTAAACACGTTTTCGCCCACAATAGGGGTGTTGGCAGCCGTTGCCATACCCGAATAGCTTTCCACCATGCGGCTGATGTTGTTGATCGAATGCTCGGATACCTTAATTTCGGCACCGGGAATCATATCGTTCAAGACGGCAACAACACTGCTTAGGGAAGCGTTACCGGCCCGCTCTCCCAATCCGTTCACGGTGGTATGCAAGCCTTTGGCGCCGGCTTTGGCAGCAGCCAGTACGTTGGCAACGGCCAGATCGTAGTCGTTGTGCGCGTGGAAGTCGAAATGCAAGGCCGGAAACCGGCTGGTCATCTGCTCGAAGAACGACCGGGTCTGTTCCGGATTCAGGATGCCTAACGTATCGGGCAGCATGAAACGCAGAATGCCACAGTTGCTGAGGGCTTCCACCATTCCGAAAACGTAGTCAGGGCTGTTCTGAATGCCGTTGCTCCAATCCTCCAGATAGACGTTTACCTGCAAGCCGGCCTGATGTGCCAGCGTTATGTTGCTTTGAACGTCTGCCCAGTGTTCCTCAGGCGTCTTCTTGAGCTGTCCGGTACAATGTTTTTCCGAACCTTTGCAGAGCAGGTTGATCACTTTGCCGCCAGCCCGTCCGATCCAGTCGATTGAAGCGCCGTTGTCGCAGAAGCCCAAGACTTCAATCCGGTCAATGAATCCGGCTTCACGTGCCCAGGCACAAACCTTGCTGACGCACTCGAACTCCCCGTCGCTGACGCGTGCCGAGGCGATTTCGATGCGATCCACGCCCACTTCTTCCAAAAGCTTGCGGGCAATGGAGAGCTTCTCCGGGGCGCGGAACGCTACTCCCGAAGTCTGCTCTCCGTCGCGCAGGGTTGTATCTAAGATTTCAAATTTCATTTTCTGTTGGCTTCAAACGATTCGATGTCGGCTTTCTTCGACAACAGATAGTCGATGTCATCGTAACCGTTCAGGAGACAGTATTTCTTGTAGCCGTTGATATCGAACTTCTCGCTGTGGCCCGTGCTCTCGTTGGTAACGGTCTGGTTGGGAAGGTCGACGGTTACCAGCGCCTTCGGATCCTTGGCGATGGTCTCGAACAGTTCGTCCTGGAATGCCTCGCTTACGATTACCGGCAGCACGAAGCAGTTCAAGAGGTTGTTGCGGTGAATATCGGCAAACGATGATGAGATGACGATTCTTACACCATAGCCCGAAATAGCCCAGGCGGCATGTTCACGGCTCGAACCCGAACCCCAGTTGCGTCCGCCCACAATAATCTCGTGACAGCCCTCGTGGGGAGCTTCCGAAAAGTCGGGCTGATTCAGGACAAAGTCGGCAATCGGGTTACCTTGTGCATCGTAACGCAGGTCGTGCATAAAAGCATCGCCGAAGAACTTCGGGTCGCGGGTGGTCGAAGCCAGATAACGTGCCGGAATAATCAAATCGGTATTGCAGTTGTCAATGTTGATTGGCAAGCAGGTTGATTTAATAACTGAAAATTTATAGTGAGCCATAGTGAATCAGAGTTTACGGGGGTCAGTAACTACGCCGGTAATGGCCGAAGCAGCCACCACCAGAGGAGAAGCAAGGATTGTGCGGGCTCCGGGACCCTGACGGCCTACGAAGTTGCGGTTCGAGGTTGAGATCGAGAGCTTACCGGCAGGAACCTTGTCCGGGTTCATGGCCAGACAGCTTGAGCAGGAAGGCAGACGCAGTTCGAAACCGGCCTCTTCCAGAATCTTGTCGATGCCTTCGTCGATGATCTGCTGACGTACCAGCCAGGAGCCGGGAACCAGCCAGGCTACTACACTGTCGGCTTTCTTCTTTCCTTTCACGATGCTGGCAAAGGCGCGGAAGTCCTCGATACGGCCGTTGGTGCAGGCTCCCAGGAAGACGTAGTCCACGGGATGACCCTCCAGTTTCTCGCCGGGTTGGAACTGCATATATTCCAACTGGCTCAAGAACTGAGCCTTTTCGCTTTCGCTCATACCCTCGGTGGTAGGAATCGTCTCGTCGATGGCTATGCCGGCGCCGGGATTGGTACCGTAGGTGATACGGGGCTTGATGTCTTCGGCACGATAGGTGATTTCTTTGTCGAATACGGCATCATCGTCCGATTTCAGTTCGCGCCACTTGGCAACAGCCTTCTCCCAATCTTCGCCTTTAGGAGCATATTCGCGACCCTTCAGGTAGGCGAAAGTAGTCTCATCGGGAGCTATCAGACCGGCACGTGAACCCATCTCGATCGAGAGGTTCGAGAGCGTCAGACGTCCTTCCATCGACATGTTCCGGATAGCCGATCCGGCATATTCGACGGCATAACCCGTAGCACCCGAAGTGGTCATCTGTGCCATGATGTAGAGGGCTACGTCCTTGGCAACCACACCCGGCTGCAGTTCGCCCTCAATGTTGATTCGCATTGTTTTAGGTTTGCTCTGCAGGATGCACTGGCTGGCCAGTACCTGGGCAACTTCCGAAGTTCCGATACCCATAGCGATGGCGCCGACGGCACCGTGGGTTGAAGTATGCGAGTCGCCGCACACAATGGTCATTCCCGGAAGAGAAAGAGCCTTCTCAGGGCCGACAACATGGATAATACCATTATCTTTGGTACCCATAGCGAAATGTCTGATGCCGAATTCGGCACAGTTGCGGGCCAGGGTTTCAACCTGCTTGCGGCCGATAGGGTCGTTGATGACTTCCTGCTGGTCGCTGGGAGTGTTGTGGTCGGGCATAGCCACCACGTGATCCGGACGGAATACCTTGATACCTTTGTCGCGCAACGAATCGAATGCCTGAGGCGAAGTCACCTCGTGGGCATACAAACGGTCAATGTAGAGCTGGGTAGGTCCGTCTTCGACCTTCTGCACTACGTGTGCATCCCAGATTTTGTCAAATAATGTTTTACCCATAGTTGGTAGCGTTTATGTTCCAAAAGTTTATTGTTCCTGATTAATGCTTGAACTTGTTGATGCAATCGATGTAGGCATCGACGGAAGCCGTAACGATATCGGTATCCGAGCCGAAGCCGTAGTAGACGTGGCCTTCGTGCTCTACCTGCATGTGTACCTTACACAAGTCGTCCGAGCCTTTCGAGATAGCCTGAATAGTCATTTCCTTCAGCACCATCTTGCGATGGATGATCTGCTTCAGGGCCTTTATCGAGGCATCCACAGGTCCGTTGCCTACGCTGGCAGCCTCGAAGATCTCGTTGGCTACCT
Source organism: Bacteroidales bacterium (assembly GCA_017632695.1). Lineage (GTDB taxonomy): Bacteria > Bacteroidota > Bacteroidia > Bacteroidales > UBA3663 > Liminaster. The sequence continues at coordinate 10,811 of JAGBQS010000245.1, read as the reverse complement.
TCAGACGGATGGCTGCAATAGGCGTTACGCCCTTACCGGTAGTAACCTGCAGGCTTTCGAGCTGGATGTGGTTGCTTTCCGCTTTCTCGGCTCCTGCCAGAATGAGAAGGTCATCGTCGTTCAGTTCCTTCTTCTTGTCGGCCAGACGCAGGAAGGCCTCGTAGGTCTTGTCGAGTTTTTCCTGATCCATCTGTACGCCCAATACCTCCAACCGGTGACGCAGGGCTGCGCGACCGGAGCGGGCGGTCAGAACTATCGAGTTCTCGTCGATGCCCACATCCTTCGGATCCATGATCTCGTAGGTCTGTACGTTTTTGAGCACGCCGTCCTGATGGATGCCGCTCGAATGGGCGAAGGCGTTCTTGCCCACGATGGCCTTGTTCGGCTGAACGGGCATGTTCATCAGCGATGAAATCATGCGCGATGTAGGCCAGATCTTGGTTGTGTTGATATTGGAATAAACCGGCATTGTGGACTGGTGGCACTTGATGATCATAGCAATTTCCTCGAGTGAGGTGTTGCCGGCACGTTCGCCGATGCCGTTGATGGTAACCTCCACCTGACGGGCGCCGTTCATCACGCCGCTGATGGTATTGGCGGTTGCCATACCCAAATCGTTGTGACAGTGGGTCGAGAGGATGGCACGTCCGTCCTGCAAACCGTCCACGTGCTCCATCAGGTACTTGATCTTCTCGCCGTATTCCCAAGGCAGACAATAGCCTGTAGTATCCGGAATATTGATAACCTTGGCTCCGGCGTTAACAACAGCCTGAACCACCTTGGCCAGAAACTCGTTTTCCGTACGTCCGGCATCTTCGGCATAGAACTCCACTTCGTCCACCTTGTTGCGGGCATACTTGACGGCAGCTACAGCGCGTTCGATGATTTCTTCGCGCGTACTATTAAATTTATACTTGATGTGGCTGTCGCTGGTGCCGATACCGGTATGGATTCGTTTGTGCTTGGCATACTGCAGCGCTTCGGCAGCGCAGTCGATATCCTTCTCCACGGCACGGGTAAGCGCACAGATGGTCGGCCAGGTAACGGCCTTCGAGATTTCTACTACCGAGTTGAAGTCGCCGGGACTTGAAATCGGGAAGCCTGCTTCGATAACATCAACACCCAACAACTCAAGCTGCTTGGCTACTTGGATTTTCTCCACTGTATTCAACTGGCAACCAGGCACCTGTTCTCCATCACGCAGCGTGGTGTCGAAGATGTAAAGACGATCTGCTGACATAACACAACAATTTTAAGTGAATATTTTGAATGATTCTAATTATCGCTATTGGTTCCGACTCCCTCCAGCGTGTAGATCATCTGGATGCGCTGGGCTCCGTCGCCCTTCTTCAGGCGAACCGAGGTAGGCAGAATATAGTTCGATACGGAAAGCAAGGTTCCGTAAGTTGAGTTGGTGGTAACGTCCACGGGGATGATGGCCATCCGGATCGTGAAGTCGTTGATGTCGATCACTCCGTCACCGTTCTTATCGGCCGACAGTTTGCCGTTCTGTTTCAGCAAAGCCTCCCATTCGGCAACGGTGTTGACCTTGTCCTTGCCCCAGCCTGCGGTTTCGGCCAGACCCATGAAGACCGTATTGATATTGCCGAAGGCATAGTAGTAGATACCTTCGGTCGGGTCGTTGAAGGTCGACTTCGGCACCGAGTCGCAGGCATAGGTTGCATAGCACGATGTGGTGCTGGTAGGCAGCGAGCCTTCCTCGAAGAAGGTGTCGATCGAGTCGAGCTGAACCATCAGGATGGTCGGAGCCGGCGTGCTGCCCAGCAAATCACCCTCAGGCTTGTAGGCTTTCAGGTAGAAGTTGGCTGCGTTCAGGAAGTAGCTGGAGTCCTGGCGCAGAGGATCGCCCATCATCGTGCCGATAATCTGGCCTACAGGCAGGTCGATGGTGGAGTAATAACCCTGCGGCGAAGTGATGTAGGCAGTTTCGGCATCGGCCAGACGGCTTTCTTTCTGATCGTCGACGAACGACAGGCCGCTCATCTGGATCACGTCGGGCGTTACGGCTATGTACTTCACGTGAGTGCTTGTGTAGGTCGAGTCGGCATCATCGTTGGCATTACGCAGCAGGGTACCGTCCTCGTTGTAGCGGTGGTACGAACTGTAGAACAGATAGATGGCTGTATAGTACACCTTGATGAGCGAGCCGTCGCCGAACGTCGGTTTCACGCAGACTCCCGAAAGCCACTGGTTGCGCAAAGAGGACTGGTTGGCGAAGATGTCGACGTATTCCGAAGCGTGCGGGTTGGCAGTATCGCGGGCAACGGCTGCCTGAACAGCCATTTCGAGGAACTGCTGCTTGTATTTTTCGTCCAGACGGACCTCAATATAGTGCATATAGTTGTCCACGCTGCGGAGCGAGTCGCTCAATTCGCGGTTGGCTGCCGTATAGGCTTTGCGGCCCAGCAGGTTACTCTCGCTGTACATGTGGCTGAAGTCGTTGTTGCTGTAGAACTCGCTTTCAGGCAGCGTCTCGAAGTCGACGTCCGGATTCAGGCTATAGACGCTTACCTGCATAGGGGTGAGCGAGTCGCCGTAATACGACTGGTAGTAGATGCGGATAGTCATCGAGTCGATCTGATTTCCTACCAGCGAGTCGAAGCGTGAATTGTAGTGATAGTCGCTCCAGTCGTAGCCCAGCTGTTTGGGCAGCGAGGTGCGCAGAATGCCGAACACCAGCGAGTCGGCAGAGTTGTACGAGTTGAGCGAGGTCTCGCGGTTGGCATAGAACTGGGCCAGATAGCCGGCATTGATCTCACCGAAAGTCGGATCAGTGATGGCGCCCAGCAGCGGATAACCCGTACGCACATAGATGGAATCGCGGTACGCGGTTTGCAGTTCAACGTCGAAGGTGGCTGTATTGATGACGATACCGTCTGTTGCCGGACGTGTCGAGGCGCCGATCTCGCTCAGGCTGTCGCTGCACGAGGTGGCCGAAATCATTAAACACAGAGCCGCAAGAACGGCATATCCGATAAGAGGTTTCATGCTTGTTATTTCTTCAAGTGACCGGCAGTTGTTTTTGCAAAACCATGCGGCACTTTTCTTAGTTTTTGTTGTTATTTTTCTGTCCGTTTTTCTGTTCGCCTGAATGGGGGATTTTTACTCCCCAGTTAGGGAAAAATATTTTCCCGGTTAGGAAAAAAGTTTTTCCCCGTGGGGCGGCAAAAAATGCATCATTTGGCAGGGGCTTCTTCCGGCTCCCCGAAACTCTGCAGGAACTTCTCGTATTTGCCGACGTTCAGGGTCTCTTCGGTTGCCTTCAGGATCTTTCGTTCTTTCTGTTCCGCATAAGCCAGCAGTTCGTCCGAAACGCCCTTTTCTGCCACCACTACGCCGTCGCTGAACTTGATGGCCAGCTTGCAAAGCATGGAATGGGTTACGGCTTTGTCCCTGATTTCCGAAAGGTCGGATTTCGTGATGCCTTCGCACTTGATGGTTGTCGAGTAGCCGGAGTGGAACGGACGGTTGAACGTATCATTGTATAGGGCGGTTACAATCTTGCTGTGGCGGAAGCAGGGATCGTCGCCGTAATGTTTGCGGATGTAAACGGGTGCAACGGCGGCAAACCAGCCTTGGCACACAATCACATCGGGCTGCCATCGGAGTTTGCGAACGGTTTCCACCACGCCCCGCACGTAAAAGAAGGCGCGTTCGCCGTTGTCTTCATACTCGTCGTTTTCGTCGGCATACTGGTTGCGGTGGGTGAAGTAATCATCGTTATCGATGAAATAGACCTGCATCCGGGCAGACTGAATGCTGGCTACCTTGATGATGAGCGGATGATCGGTTTCGTTGATGATGAGGTTCATTCCCGACAGGCGGATCACCTCGTGCAACTGGTTGCGGCGTTCGTTAATGGTTCCGAAACGGGGCATGAAGGTGCGGATCTCGTGGCCCGCATCCTGGATTCCCTGCGGCAGATTACGTCCAATCATAGCCATACGCGATTCAGGCATGTATGGCTGCATTTCGGTGTTGATGAATAGAACCTTAGTCTTTGTCATTTTCGTATCCAATTCCTATTTTTTAGGATTTTAAGCGCGCAAAGGTAATGATTTTTTCCCGATTTCCCAACTTTTTTATTCAAAAACGGCCCTTTTTAAATGGTATTTTAAGAGATTTTGGCATTTCGATACATTTTTTGGCGGTTTTTAAGCTTAAATCTATGATTCCTATATTCAAGAAAAATGAAACGAAAATGTTAAAATTCGTGGAAAAAGTTTCGATGATTGAAAAACCTCCCTACCTTTGCATCTTCAAATCGGCAAAGCTTGTTTTTAATCCGTTAAATGCCACGATGAACTGTCATTTATCCGCAAACGAATTCAGAAAAAATGCATAATCGGAAAAACTGCGGATAAAATTGAGGATTATAATAAAAAATTGTTATCTTTGCGCGCAAAACAAATTTGACTACTGTAAATAAGTAAACCATAAAACGAAACCGCTATGGAAAAGAAAGTTGCTCTGATTACCGGTGTTACCGGTCAGGACGGCAGTTACTTGTCTGAATTCCTTTTGAAGAAGGGTTATGAAGTTCACGGAATTATTCGTCGGTCGTCGGTCGATTACCGCGAGCGTATCGCACATCTGGAAGGTACTCCCCATTTTCATCTCCATTATGCCGACATGGGCGACTCAATGTCGCTGGTAAAGCTGGTCGATCAGGTTCGGCCTACCGAAATCTATAACCTGGCAGCACAGAGCCACGTTCAGGTATCGTTCGATGCTCCTGAGTTTACGGCCGATGTGGATGCCGTAGGCGTTCTTCGAGTATTGGAGGCGGTTCGTGCCTGCCATCTGGAGAAGACCTGCCGTATCTATCAGGCAAGCACCTCGGAACTGTACGGCAAGGTAGAGGAAGTTCCACAGAATGAGAATACTCCGTTCCATCCATACAGTCCTTATGCCGTAGCTAAGCTGTACGGCTATTGGATCGTTAAGGAATACCGGGAGGCATACGGCATGTTCTGCTGCTCGGGTATCCTGTTCAACCACGAGTCGGAGCGACGGGGCGAAACTTTCGTAACACGCAAGATCACGCTGGCTGCCGCCCGTATTGCGCAAGGCAAGCAGGAGAAACTGTATCTGGGCAACCTTTCGTCGTTGCGCGACTGGGGTTATGCCAAAGACTACGTTGAGTGTATGTGGCTCATCCTGCAGCACGACAAGCCCGAGGACTTCGTCATCGCAACGGGTGTTCAGCATTCGGTCCGCGAGTTTGCCTACTATGCGTTCAAGGCTGCCGGCATCGAGCTGGAGTTCCGCGGCGAGGGTATGGACGAAGTGGGTGTCTGCATCGCAGGTCCTGCCAACCTGGTGGGCAAGACGCTGGTAGCTGTCAGCCCGGACTTCTATCGTCCTACAGATGTTGTCAACCTCTGGGGCGATCCTTCGAAGGCCAAGAAAGAACTGGGCTGGAATCCGCAGACCACTACCTTCGAGCAGCTGGTTAACATCATGGTTCAGCACGATATGCAGAAAGTTGCCGCCGATCATGTGGCAAGTCTCGTCCGCACCAACCTGGCCGAGTATCTGGAGAAGGGTGTGGTTAAGTAACAGAATGGTTAAGTAACTAAAATTTTGAAATATGTTAAGTAAGGAAAGTAAGATATTTGTGGCAGGACACCACGGGCTGGTGGGCAGTGCCATTTGGAACAATCTGAAGTCAAGAGGCTACGAGAATCTTGTAGGAAAGAGTCACAAGGAGCTCGACTTGCTGGATCCTGTGGCTGTCAAAAAGTTCTTCGACGAAGAGCAGCCTGATGCCGTAGTTTTGGCAGCAGCTCATGTGGGCGGTATTATGGCCAACCTTCAGTACAGGGCCGATTTCATCTACCAGAATCTGCAGATTCAGCAGAACGTCATCGGCGAAGCCTGGAAGCATAATGTAAAGAAACTGCTCTTCCTGGGTTCAACCTGCATCTATCCGGGCGAGGCTCCTCAGCCGATGCCTGAGGATTGTCTGCTGACATCGTCGCTCGAATACACCAACGAGCCGTATGCCATCGCAAAGATTGCCGGCATCAAGATGTGCGAAAGCTTCAACCAGCAGTATGGCACCAACTATATTGCCGTGATGCCTACCAACCTGTACGGTCCGAACGATAATTTCCACCTCGAAAACAGCCACGTACTGCCCGCCATGATCCGCAAGATCTATCTGGCCAAGTGTCTGAATGAGGGCGACTGGGATGCTGTCCGCAAGGATATTGATCTCCGTCCGGTAACCATGAAGGGTTCGGACCTGCGTGTGGATGGCAGTTCGTCGGAGGCCGACATCCTGAAGGTACTTGCCTTCTACGGCATTACTCCCGAAGCCGTTACGCTATGGGGAACGGGTGCTCCGATGCGCGAGTTCCTTTGGAGCGAGGAGATGGCCGATGCTTCGGTTTACTGTCTGCTGCATGTGGATTGGCAGGATATTCTCCAGAAGAGCCGGTTTACGGTTAACCGCGATGGCATTAAGGAGATCCGTAACTGCCACATCAACGTGGGTACGGGCAAGCAGCTTTCCATTCGCGAGTGTGCCGAGAAGATTGTCGCTGAGATCGGGTTCAAGGGAGAACTCCGCTGGGACCGCTCGAAGCCGGACGGCACCTTGCTGAAGCTTACCGATGTCAGCAAGCTGCACGAACTGGGCTGGCATCACACCATCGAGATTGATGAGGGCATCCATCGTCTGTTCGAGTGGTACAAGCAGGGTATCTGCATCAATCACAAGAGCTGATTCATTAAAAGCTGATCATAATATTTCAATATATAAACTTTAGTCATTCGATGAACTTTGTACAAGAATTAAAATGGCGCGGCATGATTCAGGACATGATGCCGGGCACTGAGGAACAGTTGCAGAAAGAAATGACTTCTGCTTACCTGGGTATCGATCCTACTGCCGATTCTCTTCATATCGGCCACCTGGTGGGTGTGATGATGCTTCGTCACTTCCAGCGTTGCGGCCACAAGCCTTATGCCCTCATTGGAGGTGCAACAGGTATGATCGGCGATCCTTCGGGTAAGTCGAAGGAGCGCGTGCTGATCGACGAACCTCTGCTCCGTCACAATCAGGAATGCATCCGTAAGCAGTTGGCTAAATTCCTCGACTTCGACAGCGATGCGCCTAACCGTGCTGAACTGGTGAACAACTACGACTGGATGAAGGACTTCACCTTCCTGGATTTTATCCGTAATATCGGTAAGCTGATTACGGTCAACTATATGATGTCGAAGGATTCCGTTAAGCGTCGCTTTACCGGCGAGAACGGAGCCGAAGGCATGTCGTTCACCGAGTTTACCTATCAGCTTCTGCAGGGCTACGACTACCTCTACCTTAACGAGCACAAGAACTGCAAGCTTCAGCTGGGTGGTGCCGATCAGTGGGGTAACATCACAACGGGTACCGAACTGATCCGCAAGGTGACCGGCAACGAGGCTTTCGCCCTGACCTGTCCGCTTATCACCAAGGCCGATGGCAAGAAGTTCGGTAAGACCGAGAGCGGTAACGTATGGCTCGACCCGAAGCGTACCAGCCCTTATAAGTTCTACCAGTTCTGGCTCAATGTAACCGATGAGGACGCCAAACGCTACATCCGCATCTTCACCTCGCTTTCCCGTGAGGAGATTGAGAGCCTCGAACAGGAGCAGGAAGCTGCCCCGGAGCGTCGTGTGCTTCAGAAGCGTCTGGCTAAGGAACTGACCATCATGGTGCATAGCGAGAAGGATTTCGAGACTGCCGAGGCAGCATCTAACCTCCTGTTCTCGAACGGCGGTGCCGACGAGCTTCGCGCTTTCGATGAAACCACGCTGCTGCAGATCTTCGAGTCTGTTCCTTCGTTTGTTATCAGCAAGGAGCAGTTCGGTGCCGGTATGCCTGCCGTTCAGCTCTGTGCTGAGTTGAAGCCATCGACCGATGAGCAGCCTGTAAAGACGATCTTTGCTTCGAACAGCGAAATGCGCAAGCTCGTTCAGGGCGGCGGTATCTCGCTTAACAAGCAGAAGCTTGCAGCCTTCGATCAGCCCGTTACCGAAGCCGACCTGCTTCAGGGCAAGTACCTGGTGCTCCAGAAGGGCAAGAAGAACTACTTCCTGATTACGGTAGCTTAAACTGATCACGGTCACGGTAGCTTAACCTGACTCAAATAAAAACAAAAGCCCCGGATGTTTCTGCATCCGGGGTTTTGTTTGTTCAGAGTTCTCCGAGCTCTCTGAGCACTCTGAGTTCTCTGAAGACTCCGAGCACTCCGAGCTCTCAGAAAAATCCGGAGTTTCTACTTCTCCAGCGGAGGGAAATGCAGTTCCGACTGGCCGAAGTCCTTCGAGGTGGCAACGGCAATGCCACGTCGGTTCTTCTTATCGACGGCACAGAAGAAGTGATAGACTACACCCTGCCACTTCAGTATAAAGGTTTTGTGCGAAAACAGGTTGTCATAATCCTCTGTGGGGTAAATCAGGTCTTTGCCTTGCCAGTCTTCCCAATGCATCAGGTCGTAGCTGCACGAGAACGTGTTGTATGCCTTGTAGGTTCGGGAGGGGTCGAAGGCGCGGAAGTAGAACATCACATACAGCGGCTTCTGCTGATCCGATTCAGGTCGGAAGAGCACAATCTGGGCATCGCCCGTAATGGTGCCTTTGGTCTCGTGGTGAAATACCGGATTTCCGTCGTAGCGCTGCCAGTGCTGCAGGTCGTTGCTTAGGGCTATACCGATGCGTTCGGCTCCCAATCCCGTTTCCGGGTGTGTGCCGTAAGCGTTGTAATACAATACATAGCGGAAGCCGAGGGTGCGGGCCGGATCTTCGTACACCAGCGGTTTGTAATGCGTTTTCGTTTCCCACCATTGCACCAGGCTGTCCTGTGGCGACAGGATCGGGGCATCGAGCACTTCCCATGCCAGATCCGGGTCGCCCTGACGGAGTTTCTTGCGGAACTTACGGGCGTTGGTGTAAGCCATGCCGATGGAGAGCGGCTGGGCTTCATAGCCTTTGTTCTCACCGCCGAAGTAGCTCATCCAGTAACGGCCCTTCCGGGTTCCGAGTGTTTGCGGATTGTCGTTCCAGTTCCAGTTCAGCAGCGCAGGAAAACCGGCACGCTGCTGCTGGTCCCAGGTGCCTTGGCGGAAGGGCAGTACACAGCCCACTTCCTCCCAATGCAGCAGGTCGTCCGACACGGACAGCCAGGTTTCGTAGCCCGTTCCGTCGAAGATTACGTAGGTCATGTACCAACGGTCGTTCATGCGGAACACCGTCGGGCAGTCGGTTTTGTGCTGCAAGTCTTTGGGAGCCACTACCAGTCCGTACTTGTAGGGTGTCTGGGCATCGGCATACACTTGAGCCATTTCTTCCTGTGTCTGCGCTGCGGCAGCAACGGTCAGCAGGATTCCGGCAAGAGAGAGAAGAATATTTTTCATCAGTAAACGGGGTTAGTCCGATTGGCGGGTGTCCGAATCGGGGTTTGTCGGCGCTGAGGGTTTTCCGGGACGGGTATAAAACTTCACGGAACACTTTTTCCGGGGTTTCCCCAGATTCTTTTTTCGTTCCTCGTATGCCTCATATTGGCGTTCCAGAAAATTGTCAGCCATCGTTATATATTTAAAATGTGTGTACAAAAATAGGGGATTATGTCCGAAATACCAAACATTAGGACTAAAAAATGGCGTAAAAATTGGAAAAACCGAAAGAATTCGTTACATTTGCACGCAAATACTAAAAAATTCTTTGCATGAAACACTTCTTTTTCTCTTGTTTGCTTTTCTCGGCATCTGTTTTACTGATGGCCCAAAGTTCCGAAAAACTGTTGCTCAGCGGCTGGCGGTTCCACCAGGGAGCTGCCCAGGGAGCAGAGGCTGCCGGCTTCGATGATTCGAAGTGGCAGCAGGTATCCATTCCTCACGACTGGGCCATAAGCGGTCCTTTCAGTAAAGAGATCGATAAGCAGGTGGTGGCCATCGAGCAGAACGGGGAAAAGGAAGCTACCGAGAAGACAGGCCGCAGCGGTTCGTTGCCCTGGATAGGCGAAGGCTGGTATCGGACTACGTTCAGCGTGCCTGAAGGCTTTGCGGCTGCCGAACTGATCTTTGATGGCGCAATGGCCGAGCCGCACGTGTATGTCGACGGTCAGGATGTGGGCTATTGGGCTTACGGCTACAATACGTTCAGCCTCGATGTTTCCGTTGTTGCCGGCAAGCCCGGCACCCATACATTAGCGGTTCATTTGCAGAACGTCGAGGAATCTTCGCGCTGGTATCCGGGAGCCGGTCTGTATCGTCCTGTCCGTCTGGTTTTGCATCCCTCGCGCTACCTGTCAACGTGGGGAACCTTTGCGCGTACCACTATGGTAACAGGCATCGATGCCCAAGCCCGCACGGCTCGCGATGCCCGTCTTTATGTAACCTCGAAAGCCGTCTATACCAACCCCAAGGAAACAGCCAAGTGCCGTATGGTGCAAACCCTTTACGATGCAGCAGGCAGGCAGGTGGCGCAGACTTCGGCCGAGGTGAACCGCTCGATGGAAACCAGTCAGGTGCTGGCCTTGCAGAACGTCAGCCTCTGGAGTCCTGAGCAGCCTGTGCTCTATACGCTGGTTACCGAACTGAAGGACGGCGAGCAGATATGTGACCGCAAGGAAACCCGCGTGGGCATCCGCAGCATCGAATATACAGCCGAGGGCTTCAAGCTGAACGGGCAGGTGCGCAAGTTCAAGGGCGTTTGCCTGCATCACGACCTTGGCCCATTGGGAGCCGCCTTCAACAAGGATGCGTTCCGTAGGCAGGTGCGTCTGCTGCAGGATATGG
>JAGBQS010000244.1 GCA_017632695.1 Bacteroidales bacterium | reverse complement strand
GGTCTGCAGCAGGCTTTCGCGCATATCCTTCAGGTACGTAACCAGCTGGCCGATCTGCTGCTGGTCAGGCTGGAAGTCGAGCGACCGGTGCCGGTAGAAGGATTTTTCCGGAGCAATCGGGCGGAGGGCAGGAACAGCTGTACAACGGGAACCGTTCTGTCCGATGCGGGCGGCCAGTCGGGCAGCTTTCAGCAAAGCCGGAACCGAAACTTCTTCGGTATAGGCATAACCGCTTTTTTCGCCCACAACCACGCGTACGCCGGCTCCGAAATCGATGTTCTGCGAAGCCTTGTTGTCGTCCCGGTTCTGCAGGCTTACCGAAAGCGTCGAGCTGTGTTCGAAGTAGATGTCGACATAGTCGGCACCGTCCTTCATCGCTTCTCCGATAATTGTCTGAATCTCTCCTTCAGAGATCTTGAAATATTGCATGTTTCGTTAATCTTTTTGAAGTCAATCTGAATGTCGCGGATCAGCAGATCCTTGGACACTTCCTTTTCAGCCTGACGCATCTGGAGCATCGTCTGCCATTCGCGTCGGAACAGTTCGGTATAGTCATATCGGAAATCGGTGCTTCCCTGAACGTCGATGTCCTCCAGCAGCTGTCCGATGCTGTAGGTGTCGACGGGCTGTCCCGGGTTCCAGACGTGCTCATCCTCCCGGTCACCATTGAAGATGGTCTCGTTGATGATGCTCAGTTCGCTGAGGTGCGAAATGATATTACCGGTCAGCTTGGACGGCAGGTGCAGCAGCGTCGAGATATCTTCGGTTTTGAATTTCCGTTTGGGGAACTGGCTGTAAATCAGTCCTGCCACAACCACGCAGAGGAAATCATAATAGCGGCGGGAGATGTTCTGCGTGTCTTTTTCGAATTCGAAGTTGCGCATGTTCTGGGCAGCAAACGAAAGCTCGGCGCCATACAGGCAGATTACCCACGACATCTGCATCCAGAGCAGCAGCAAAGGCAGGGCGGCGAACGAACCGTAGATGGCGTTGTATTTGGAAACCCAGATCTGTCCGCTCAGGTAGATGTTCTGGAAGAAGATGAATCCGATACCGGCTACGGCACCAGCAATCAGTGCATTCGAGAACTTCACCTTAGCGTTCGGTATCACGATGTACACAAACGTAAAGACGATGATGATGAGCAGGTAGGGCGTCCACTTGAACAGGAAGCGAAGCGTTTCGGAAATGGCATCGATGCCGATGCTGCTGAGCATCGTGTGTGTGAAAATCTGCACGCCGCAAACCAGGAAGATCAGGATCGGGATAACAATCATGATACTCAGATAGTCGGTAACCTTCCGGACTGTGCTTCTGCCTTTCTTCTGCTGCCAGATCTGATTGAATACCGATTCCACATTGCCGATCAGACCGTAGATAACCCAAAGCAGCATGACGATACCGATGCCCATGATGATGCCGGTCTTGGAATGTTCCAGATATGAATCGGCAAACTTGAAGATATACATCAGGGTTTCGTCCTGTCCGGTTTCGGCATTGGCGATGGTTTCCTCAAGCAGGTCCTGCACATTGAATCCTTTGGCGATGCCCAGAATCAGGGCAAAGATGGGAACAATGGCCAATAAGGTATAATAGGTGAGGGCCGAAGCCTTCTCCATCATACGGTCCGAGACGAAAAAGCGGACAGACAGAAACAGGGCCTTGACGATGTTGAGCAGGTAGCGAACCGTGCCCGAAACATTTTCGGCAGTCATTCGCCAGGCGTCGTACGTCAGGAAACGTACGGCTATGCGAAACAGGATGATTGGGTTTTTGGTCATGATATTGCAGATTAGAATCGGTTAATTGCCCATCGTGAGGGAGGTCGATCCGATCAGTTTTCCGTCGGCAAAAACCTCGAAGGTATAGCGGCCGGGATCGAGCGTTTCGTTGCGGTTCCAATAGAGGGTGACCGGCTGTTCCTCACCGGTATATTCGATGGTCTTCTTCATTGAATACTGAATCATGCTGCCGTCGTAGCTGAACGTACCGGACTTGGCGCCGGTCAGCAGATCCTCGTTCGGTTTCAGGATGCGGACAAAGAGATCCTTGTCGCCGGTCTGGGCCGTAATATTGGCTCCGACATTAAAGCTGACAACAAACATCGTGGTGGATTTGAGCGAAGAGGTTTTCTTGCCGCGTTTGTTCTGGGCCTCAGCCTTGAGGTTGTTGGCCGAAAGGTGAGAGGCAATGTCGATTTTCTGCGACAGTTCCTCGTTCTGCTGCTTCAGGTTCTCGTTGGCGGTGCTGACTCTGCGTATCTGCTGACGGACGGCCTTGTTCTCGGCCATGAGAGCCTCGTTCACCTGATTGAGGGAATTGACCTGAGCCACGTAATAACGGAGAACGCCGCGGACGGTGGCGAGTTCCTTTTCAAGGGCGGCAATCTTGCGGAGATCCTCAGCCTTGGTCTGTCTGAGTTCTTCGGCCAGTCTTTGGAGTTTGATTCGCTGATCCTCGAGTTTCTGTTCAAGCGAATCGTTGTTGACCACCAGTCTGTATCCTTCGTACTGAATGGCAAGCTGTGAGTACTCGTCGGCGAGTGCTTCCTTTTCGAGTGCGTACTGTTCAGTCAGGAAGTCGATGGTATCGGTTTTGTCGTAGAGCGAAACGGCAAGCCAGATGATTGCACCCAGCATCAGGGCACCTGCGACACTAAGAATGATAATTGTTTTTTTATTCATTATTTAAAGAATGTTTATCGGGGGTTACCGTTACGTAAACACGATAACCAGCTGCAAAGATAATGAAAAATTACTAAATAGCCGCAAAAAATCTCCTAAAAAATGGTCTCGGAGCAAATATTTATAATTTTTTTTGGAATTCAGTTGAATTCTGCTTATCTTTGCTCCCTGAAATTATTTAGAATCTATGAAGATAAAACGTACAATAATCATTGTTTTGGCCAACCTGGCTGTCATGCTGCTGCTGGTGCTCGGCGTTACATTGCTATGGTTGCCGGGATGGCTGAATGATATTACCGGCCACAACGAGAAAGCCACCGTGCCGGAGGTTATCGGCAAGCCGGTTGACGCGGCATTGGAGGAACTGCAGGCAGTCGGTCTGCGTCCTATGGTAATCGATACGATCTACAGCGACGGCTGCGAGCCGGGCGAAGTGATCGAACAGCTGCCCGAAGGAAATCTTCCCGTTAAGCCGAACCGCATTGTGTATCTTACCATCAATGCCTTCGATGTTCAGAAAGTACTGTTCCCCGATGTGATCCAGTGGTCGAGCCGTCAGGCAGCTTCGTACCTGAAAGAATTGAAGTTCATTGCCGATTCCGTCAAGTACGAGCCGTATGAGTTCGACGATCTGGTGCTGTCGGTGACCAACCGTGAGACTGGCGCAGAGATGCAGATAGGCGAAACCTATCCGATCCGTACCCGTCTTGTGTTGCATGTGGGCAGTACGCAGGCCGAGATCGAAGTGAAGAATGATTCGACCGAAAACGTGTTCTTTGAATAAATGAGTATGGCTGGAGAGGTGAATCAGGAAGATACATCCGGACTGTTCGAGCATTTCCGCTTTGTGGCCGACAGGGGGCAGCGTCCCATAAGGGTCGACAAGTTCCTGGTGGACCGAATTGTGGGAACCTCCCGAAACCGCATTCAGCGGGCAGCCGACGGCGGATTCATCCTTGTGAACGGCAAGCCGGAAAAGGTAAGCTTCAAGGTGAAACCCAACGATGTGGTTCAGGTGATGATGGACCGTCCGCGGCACAGTACGGAAATCGTGCCCGAAGACATCCCGCTCGACATCGTTTATGAGGACGAAGACCTGCTGGTGGTCAACAAGCCTGCCGGAATGGTGGTTCATCCGGGACACGGAAACTACACGGGTACTCTGGTCAATGCGCTGGCGTTCCATTTGGGTTATGTGCCCGAGGAATCGGACGATGAGCCGGATACCGGCGACGAGGAAGAAGAGAATTTCGATTTCCAGAAACGCATGGGACTTGTGCACCGCATCGACAAGGAAACATCCGGTCTGCTGGTCATAGCCAAGAACGAGGATGCAGGTACGTCGCTCAGCCGTCAGTTCTTTCACAAAACCACCCGCCGGTTGTATACGGCACTGGTCTGGGGACATCTGGATGCCGACGAGGGTGTCATAGAAGGAAACATCGGACGGAATCATCGCGACCGTACCCTGATGGAATTCTATCCGCCCGGCAGCGAGGAAGGCAAACCGGCTGTTACACACTACAAAGTGCTGCAGCGTCTGGGATATGTCACCCTGGTGCAATGCCGGCTGGAAACGGGACGCACTCACCAGATCCGTGTTCACATGAAGCACATCGGACATACCCTGTTCAACGACAAGACCTATGGCGGCGACCGCATCCTGAAGGGAACGACCTTCAGCCGGTATACACAGTTCGTCAATAAATGCTTCGAAGTCTGTCCCCGACAGGCACTTCACGCGCAGACACTGGGTTTCCGTCATCCGCGTACGGGCGAAGAAATGGATTTCGAGGCTCCGTTACCGTCCGATATGCAGCAGCTTGTCTCGATGTGGAACGAGTATATCGCCCAACGGGAAACATAACAGTCGGGTAACCCCGATAATTATAAATTCAGACAATCAGTTTTGATCAACCATAAGAAAAGAGATGAAAAAGAGAATAGCCATTGTCGCTGGTGGTGATAGCAGCGAGCACGTAGTCAGCCTGCGCAGTGCACAGGGAATCTGGAGTTTCCTGAATCATGATAAGTACGATACCTATATCATTATCATGAAGGGAAAGGACTGGCATCTGGTAAACTACGACGGAAAGAATTATCATACGGACGAGACCTGGCCGATTGACCGCAACGATTTTTCGGTTGTGAAGGACGGCGTCAGGCTGATGTTCGACTTTGCCTATATCATTATTCACGGTACTCCGGGCGAGAACGGTCTGCTGCAGGGGTACTTTGATCTGATCGGAATGCCTTATTCCTGCTGCGGAGTGCTGACAGCGGCTCTTACGTGCAGCAAATATTTCTGCAACAAGTATCTGAGCACAATGGGAATACCTGTAGCAAAAAGCATTCTGCTCCACAAGGGCGAAACCATCGAAACCGAAACGGTTGTCGAAGAGTTGGGACTGCCGGTGTTTGTGAAACCCAATGCCGGAGGCTCGAGCTATGCAACCACGAAGGTGAAAGAGGCAGGCAGACTGCAGCAGGCTATCTACGATGCCATGCATGAAGCCACAGGCGAGGTGATCATCGAGAGTTTCATGCAGGGAACGGAAATTACCTGCGGCTGCTATATGTCGCGTCACGGGCTGACGGCTCTTCCTGTTACGGAAGTCTGTCCGAAAACCGAGTTCTTCGATGTGGATGCCAAATACAACGGAGCCGTTGAGGAAATCACGCCAGCCCGTTTGTCGGCCGAAAAGACTCAGCGGGTTCAGGCCCTTACGAAACAGATCTACACGTATATCGGTGCCAAGGGAATCATACGTGTCGATTACATCATTATCGGCAACGAACCGCATCTGCTGGAAGTGAACACCACCCCGGGAATGACGGCTACTTCGTTCATTCCGCAGGAAGTGCGGGCTGCCGGTCTGAATATTCAGGACGTTATGGATGACGTTATTCAGGCTTCGATGAAAATATAAACTTAAACCCAAATAATATGGAAAACAAGCATCCCGAATTCGACGAGATTCGTTGTTTTTGCGACGAAGAAGTCCCCGAGAAACTGTGGCCATTGGTTGACCAGCCGGCCATCGAGCAATTTGTGAAGGCTTTAATGCCCGATTTGAATATGGATATGTTCCGTGCTCAAATCAAGTCTATGCACACCATCGATGAGTTCCAGTCGAAAGTGGTAGCCAAGTTTGTGCTTGCATTGGCAAGTAAGACAACCGCCTCGCTGGAGCTGAAGGGTATTGAGAATATTCAGCCGGGCCGCGCAGCAACCTATATCACCAACCATCGTGATATTGTGCTCGATTCCGCTTTCCTGAATACGATGCTCAACCAGCACGGCAAGACTACTGCCGAAATCGCTATCGGCGATAATCTGTTTGCCTACGAATGGATCAAGGATCTGGTCCGACTGAACAAATCGTTCATTGTTTTGCGCAGCGTGCCTGTACGTCAGATGCTTGAGGTTTCGAAGCGTTTGTCGGCCTACATCCATTACACCATCAACGAAAAGAAGAACCCCATCTGGATTGCCCAGCGCGAAGGCCGCAGTAAGGATTCGAGCGACGAGACTCAGGCATCGGTGGTTAAGATGCTGGCTATGGGCGGCACCACACGCGATATTATTCAGAATATCCGTCAGCTGAATGTTCAGCCTGTTGCCCTCAGTTATGAGTTCGATCCCTGCGATTATCTGAAGGCTGCCGAGTTCCAGTTGAAGCGCGATGATCCGGAATGGAAGAAGAGCAAGGCGGACGATGTGCTGAGCATGAAGACCGGTCTGATGGGCTACAAGGGACGCGTGGTATTTACCATTACGCCCGAAATCAACCAGACCTTCGACCAGTATCCGTGGATCAACGACCGGAATGCTCAGGTGAACTGCGTTTGCCAGACCATCGACCGTGCCCTGCACGGGAACATGTATCTTTTCCCGATCAACTACGTTGCTTATAATCTCCGGTTCCAGACCCATAAGTATGCCGATAAGTATACGGCCGAGGAAGAACAGAAAGTACTGGCTTACCTGAACGGACAGCTTGAAAAGGTTCAGATTCCGAACCGTGACGAGGCTTTCCTCTGGAATTGCCTGCTCACCATGTACAGCAATCCGGTAGTGAACTATGAGAAGCTGACCGAGCCGCAGGGAGATGAAGGAATTCCGCTTACCTGATGCTTGTGTACCGATAATTTTGTATAATTCAGTAAAAACTACAGTTTTATGGACGAGAAAATAGTTAACGAGCTGATTGACGAACTGATCCGCTTGTCGTTTAAGGAAGATATCGGCGACGGTGACCATACCACCCTTTCATGTATTCCTGCCGATGCTATCGGAAAGCAGAAGCTGCTGGTGAAGGAAGAAGGAATCCTGGCCGGAGTGGAAATTGCCAAACGTGTGTTTGCCGCATTCGATCCGGAATTGAAGATGGAAGTCTTTATCGAGGATGGTGCGCACGTCAAGCCCGGTGATATTGCCTTTATTGTGACGGGCAGGGAGCAGAGTCTGCTGCAGACAGAGCGTCTGATGCTGAACATCATGCAGCGCATGTCGGGCATTGCCACTATGACCGCCAAGTATGTGAAGGCTCTGGAAGGAACCCGCACCCGTGTGCTCGATACCCGCAAGACCACTCCCGGTATGCGAATTCTCGAGAAGATGGCCGTGAAGATCGGCGGCGGCTGCAACCATCGTATCGGCCTGTTCGATATGTTTCTGCTGAAGGACAACCACGTTGACTTTGCCGGAGGTATTCACAACGCCATCCAGCGGGCCAAAGATTATTGCAAGGCAAAGGGCAAGAACCTCAAGATCGAGGTCGAGGTACGTAACTTCAAGGAACTGGACGAAGCGCTGGCCGAAGGTGTGGACCGTATCATGTTCGATAACTTTACGCCAGCCGATACCCGCAAGGCCGTTGAGATTGTTGCCGGCCGATGCGAAACGGAATCCAGCGGCGGCATCACCTTCGATACGTTGCTTCCGTATGCTCAGGCCGGAGTCGATTTCATCTCCTTCGGCGCCTTGACCCATTCGGTGAAAGGTCTTGACCTCAGCTTCAAGGCAGTAAAGTAAACAGTCCGGAACAATCCTGTTCCCGAGAACAAGACCGGCACAAGACCGAAAACAAACCGTTAACAGAACTGATAACAAAACAGGTAACAAGATCGTTAACGATAACGATAACAGAAAGCAGAGCATCCCGAAAGGTGCTCTGCTTTAGTTTTAAAGTATAATACAGGATTAAAATCCTTTTAAATAGTAGCTGAAAATAACGGCTTTTTATCTCAGCCGGATTCAGCTGTCAGTTCATCAGTTTCTCGAGTTCCTTCTGCAGTTGCTTGGGGTCGAAGTGAAGCAGT
>JAGBQS010000243.1 GCA_017632695.1 Bacteroidales bacterium | reverse complement strand
GTACATTTTCCGTATCAGGTCCATCAGCATGTCGTTACCTGTAGCCCAAAGGAACTCCTCGAAGTCCATCGGGTACATCTGAATGGGACGTTCTTCAGATGGGAGCACGATGCCTTGCGTATTCTTTTTGATGCTTACCAAGGATCCTGTCTCAATATAGTCATATCGACCGTCGGCCACCAGAAACTTGATGGCCGCTCTCGCCCTGGGACATAACTGGATCTCATCGAGGATAATAAGCGACTTGCGTTCCTTGAGTCTGACTTTATAGTGCTGGCTCAGATAGAGGAACAGCGTATCGAGGTCTTCCAGATAGAGGTCGAACCAGTCCCTGACCATCTGTGGAGCCTTGTTGAAGTCAATGAGGATATATGATTCGTATTCATTCCTGGCGAACTCCTCTACGATATAGCTCTTCCCGATGCGTCGCGCTCCCTCTATGAGTAGTGCCACCTCACCGTTCCTTTTCTCCTTCCAGTCAAGGAGTTGCTGATATATTTTTCGCTTCATAATGATGCCGTTTGCACCTTTTTGAGATTTTTGCTCTGCCATATATTACACCTTTTTGAGATTTTTGACGCTGCAAATTTACACCTTTTTGAGATTTTTAGCAAGAGTTTTAGTAAAAAACTTGAATAATTTGATTGCTTAACGTCTTTTTCAGGCTGATTTTGTGCCAAAATGCAGGCTGAAATTGCTTAACAAAGGTGTCAGAAGAGAAAATAATGCATACCAAACAGCATTTTGGCTGAGTCCTGTGTGTATATTTATAATAAAATGAGTACCTTTGCAGCCGCAAAAAAGTAGCGTATTCTGGCGTATAATATGAAAAAAAGTCTTTTGAGTTTACTGGCCTTTCTGATGGTTTCAGTTATGGGGGGCAGTTTTGTGTCCTGCGATGATGACAATTACGATGTTGATGACATTCTGTGGAGCGACAAGGCCATAGAAACAGTCACCACCATTGCCGGCGACTATTCGATGGTGTCGGCCACATGGAGTGAAGTGATAGATTTTTCCGGAAGCGGCACCATCAATGACGATATCCTCCTCCAGATGAATTTGTACGGATGGTATGGCGTGCAGTCAATAAAATATCGGAATGAAGAAGAGGGAACCAGCATTCTGTACCGTTCGCAGGTTTTGCCACCCTCGAAGCCCAAAGCCCTTGCTCAGGTGAATCTGTATGTCCCCTTTTCCCATTTTACCGAATACGGAGAGGACCGTCCCTATGAAAGCGGCCGCTGCGACATTGAAATCTTCACGTACCAGTTCCATTACACGGTGGATACTGACGGAAAAATTACGCTGTGGAATGTGAGCGACCGTCACGGAAAGCTGGAGAATGTGGATGTCCGTTTTGCTGAGGGCGGTTATTTGCTCTTCGATGCAGATACAGTTTTCTATGACTGGGCTACATCCAGCTGGCAGGAAGGACACATGAGCCTCCTGTTCAGACACAACGAGCCGGATATTATGTGAATCCGCTGATTCGACGGCCGGCAGGTTCGAATTCTTTATAGTTGCTTCTGCCCTTTTCAGAAGCAACTATAATTTTTTATGGTTGGTTCCGCACTTTTCGAAACGAAGTATAAAATTTTATGGTAGCTTTCGCTTTGCGCGAAATGAACTATAAAACTTTATGGTAGCTTTCGCCTGAGGAAAAATGAACTATAAAATTTTATAGTAGCTTTCGCCTGAGGAAAATTCAGGTCCGGAACTTAGGTGGCTTAAATTTGAAGAGGAAAAACCAGTTCCCGGTTTCGAGTGTCTGCAAAACGACGGAACGAAAGGTTTCTCCTCTTTATAAATAAGGAAATCTGCGAAGAAAATGCTGCTTACTCCTTTATATATTTCCGGAATCCGTCCGAAAAAACAATTTCCAGCTGGGTGGAATCGGAAGGAGAGGGGCAGATAAGATAGCCCTCGATTTCGGGAAGCTGCGCCAGCAGTTGGAGCGCCTTATCGCGGCCCATCACCATGAATGAGGTGGCGAAGGCATCGGCAGTCATGCAGTCGGGGGCGATGATGGTAGCCGAAAGAATGTCTTTCTGAATGGGATAGCCTGTCTTCGGATTGATGGTATGCGCAATCCGCTTGCCGTCCTTCTCGTAAAAGTTACGGTAGTTGCCCGATGTTGCCATTCCGCCGTCCAGATTCGTAAGATAGGCCTGATAGCCGTGATCGGCCTGCTGGGAATCGGGTACGGGTTTGGCAATGCCGACGGTCCACGCATTGCCCTTGGCATTCACACCGCTCAGGGCAATCTCGCCGCCGATTTCGACCAGATAGTTCCGGATGCCTTTGTCTTTCAGAAACGAAGCCACCACGTCGCAGGCAAAGCCCTTGGCGATGCTCGATGCATCGAGAATGGTGCGCGGATCCTGTTTGTGCAGACGGCCGGCTGAATCAAGGCTGACAGTCTGGTAGCCGATAAACTGCAGGCAACTGTCGACGGCACCCGGAGTCACCTTGTCGCTGTTCCTGAATCCGAAGCCCCATAGGTTGACCAGCGGAGCCACCGTCATGTCAAAAAAACCGTCGGTAAGGGCAGAAACCGTCTGTCCTTTCCGGAAGACCGTACGGAAATAGGCGTCGGCAACAGCCGATTCGTCGTTGCGGTTCATGCGGCTGAGGGTCGATGACGCGTTGAACATCGAAAGCGAGTTGTCGACATCCTTCAGCAGACTGTCGATCTCGTGCTTGTAGTCAGCCGGATGGCTGTACGTGATGTGATAGAAGGTATGGAACACCTCGCCGCTCAGCTGGCTGTAGGAAGCCGAAGGGGTATCGGTCTGAGCCGTCCGGTTGCGGTATCGGCTGATGCCGAGCATGACAATGCCCAGAACCAGGAAGACCGCAATATAATAGGATTTCTTCATTGTGAATGACAGATAAATGGAATCTGTAAACCGTTAGAAAATGTCGTAATACAGGTGGAAGGTCAGACCCATCTTGCTGGCTGTCGAACCGTAGCCCGGAACAAAGTAAGGTTTGCCCTGACGGACAGAACCCTTATGCAGGAAAGGCTTGAAGGTAAGGTCCCAGCCCAGGGATACATGCTTCACCACCTGAACCTTGATCGAACCGCCGATTTCCATCCAGACACTGTTGAACGAAAGGTCACTGATGGTCATGGGTCCCTGTTCGCCCCAATAGCCGTCCGTGTAGTACAGATTGCTGACTTCGGCCTCACTGTGGGCATAACCGAAGCGCAGCAAAACGCCCCAGAAATCATCGGGGTTCATGTCGTTGTACTTGAAGTTATAGAGCAGACCGGCCTTAATGAACGGGCGCATTTCGGACTTGTACTTCACCAGATCGGTACTCTCTTCGTTGCAGTAGCCCAAACCGGCCGATACCTGCGGGAAAAAGCGGTGATGCAGGTCGAGTGTGGCAAAAGCCTCGTAGTTGCAGAAATCCTTGCCGAACAGATCCATGACCGGCGGGAAGAGATTGACCGATATGCTCAGGCCGTTCAGCAGCGGATAGCGGTACTTGACGCCGTCCGGAAGCTTTTCGGGCAGGGCCTCCACAGCATCGCGGTGCTCCCTGACAGCCGATGTGGTCGGAATGGAGTTCCCCTGGGCAAACAGACTCGCGGATGCAGCAAAAAGCAGCACCCCGGTCAGCATGAGCGAACGCAGGCTTCTAATACTGAAGAATAATATTGACCGCTTCATTGTTGGTGATTTCAGCCTGTTTGAGGATAATATTGTTAAACAAGTTCCGGGTTACCTCAACGTCCTGTATGGTAAAGAACATGGAACAGCCGCACTCCATATCTATAAAGTACGGAAACACTTCGTACCGGATGCTGAGCGTATCGTCGTACTGGAACAGATCGCCGTTATCGTTCACCGTACACTGCATCCGGATCTGCGTGAAGGTGGTGTCGGGCCGCAGGATGAACTCCAGGCTCGACGGCGAACTTTCGGACAGCATCAGCGAATCGGTTTCAAATCCGAGTCCCCATGCATACAGCTTGGTAAGCGAAACGCCGGTGGTAGCCTTCAGCTGTGCGTAGAGATACGACTCGCGTGTCTCTTCGCAGCCGTTGTTGCCGCATGAGGCAGCCAGCAGGCCGAAGCCCAGCAGCCACACAAGTGCCCGATGACTGAATGAAATCTTGCTCCTCATATCAGATGGTTTCGGCAATATCATATTTGTTACGTTCCTGCGATGAGCGGGAGATGAGTTCGCCCAGGAAACCTGCCAGGAACAGCTGGAAGCCCAGCAGCATGCTGGTCAGGGCAATGTAGAAGGCCGGCATATCGGTAATCAGGGTGCCGTGACCGGCTGTGTGCAGCACATACAGCTTGTTGGCCACAATGCTGATAACGGCAATAAAGCCGATGAAGAATATCAGCGAGCCCCACAGACCGAAAATCAACATCGGCTTCTGACCGAAACGGTTCAGGAACCAAAGGGCCATCAGGTCCAGATAGCCGTTCACAAAACGGTCCAGACCGAACTTGGTAGTACCGTATTTGCGTGCCTGATGCTGTACAACCTTTTCGCCGATCTTTTTGAACCCGGCATTCTTGGCCAGCCACGGAATGTATCGGTGAATGTCGCCATACTGTTC
>JAGBQS010000242.1 GCA_017632695.1 Bacteroidales bacterium | reverse complement strand
CTTCTTCTAAGGTTTGCAACTGCCAGATGTGCTTCCAGCGTATTATGGCTCGCGCTCTGCCTGTTGAGGTTACAACGGAACGCTCGAGGGTGACATCCAGCCCGGTTTGGCTACTGTATATCGTCTGCAGTCTACTGCTGACACCAAGCTCCGCGCTTACATCGCTCAGGGCGAGATTCTGCCGGTAGCTACCCGCTCGTTCGGTTCTCTCGGTACCTTCGGCATCAAGAACATGAGCCGCTTCTACCGTCACGTGCTCATCGAGAAGCACTACCCACACCATGCAGCCGTCATGTTCGAGCACGCAGGTAAGTACCTGTGGGAGGTTCTCAAGTACATGGGTATCCCCGTTGACGAGATCGACTACAACTTCCCGAAGGGTGACTACTACCCAACGGAGAATCCGTTCTGCTAAACGGATATACACTTCTTTCGTTGGTATCCTCTGTCTTAAGCGTACTTTTGCCGAATGGCTTTCGGCAGTTTGGAAACAATGAGCTGATAGGATTCCCGGATCCATTCTGATACCAGAGAGTCTTCCAACTGCTCATAATAAACATCGCTCCAATGTTTTTTGTTCCAATGCCAGGCCGGGGTTACGGCCGAAAAGCGTTCCCGGAGTTCTTCGTTCCTTTCGGGCGATAGTTTCAGTGCGATTCTGGGTTCCGCGTTTTTCATGTCGTATTGTCCGCCTCCCAGCCAGAGGCACACAAAAATTTTTCCTTCCAGCCGGAAGGTCAGGATGTCATCCCCAAAGGGCTGGTCTTCGGTCACCCCGGGAAGAGACAGTGTGTATTCACGTATCTGTTCGATATTCATAGCATTAGTATGATGTTTGTATGTCTGATTCTATATTTTAAAAGGTCAGATCCCCAAATAAAGCATGCGAATCTGACCTTTTGAAACTTATTGGCTTTTTTGATGATTCCGAACGGAACCGGACCTTTAATCTTCACCTTCGTCCACATTGCCTCCCCAGCTGGTGATGTCGACCAGTTCGAGGATGAAGATAAGGTTTGAGTAAGGATCAATCTTGCTGCCTGAGCCCGACTGGCCGTAAGCCAGATACCACGGAATGTGAATCAGCCAGCAGTCGCCGATGTGCATCTGCTGCAGGCAGTCGCTCCAGCCTTTGATGACAGAACCGGGAGTAAAGTTGCTGTAATACTCCACCTGGTACGACTCGAGCGTATCGGCCTTGATGACATATTCCGGATCGGTTGCCTTGTAGCCAAGACCGAAAATCTTGTTCATCACGTCGGGATTGTTCCGCTGGCTCTGGTTGTCCAAAACGTCGTATTGCTCAAAGCGGGCCCACACGCTATCCGGATTAAACAGCGTGTAATGAACCTTAAGCGTACTGGTGTAGTAGGGCGAGAACCATTTGTGGATGGCTCGCAGGCTGTCCTCGTTAGCGGTCTTGATTGCACGACGTACGGTACAATAGGCATAGGGTTCCGTAATGGAAGGCACGCTGTCGGTAAAGTAGGCATCGTCGCCCAGTTCGCGGATGTCGGCCAGCAGATCGCGGGTCAGCTGGCTGTTCTGGTCGCGCCAATCGTAGTACTTGGTGTAATCGACGTTGTTATCGTCATCGTTGCAGGCAGCGAATCCCCAGAGACACGCTGCCAGCACGATGAAAATATATTGCAATTTTTTAGTCATTCTCGATTTTACGAAGAAGTGAAGAGATGTTTACGCTGTCGCCGATGATCTTGTGGAGGTCGGCAATATCGACACGTTCCTGTTCCATGCTGTCGCGGAAGCGCAGTGTAACGGTGTTGTCTTCAAGTGTCTGTCCGTCGACGGTGATGCAGTATGGTGTACCGATGGCATCCTGACGGCGATAACGCTTGCCGATAGAATCCTTAACCTCAATCTGACAGGTGTAGTCATAGCGAAGCATCTTCAGGATTTCTTCAGCCTTCTCCGGCAGACCGTCCTTGTTGACCAAAGGCAGGATGGCAACCTTGACTGGAGCCAATGCCGGTGGCAGGGCCAGAACTACTCGGGTATCGCCCTTTTCGTTGACGACCTCCTCCTTGTAGGAAGCGGCCATGACCGAAAGGAACATACGGTCCACACCGATAGAGGTCTCGATGACGTATGGGGTATAGCTCTCGTTCTGCTCAGGATCGAAATACTCAATCTTCTTGCCGCTGTATTTGGCATGCTGGCTGAGGTCGAAGTTGGTGCGGGAATGGATACCTTCCACCTCCTTGAAGCCGAATGGCATGTTGAACTCGATGTCGGTGGCAGCATTGGCATAATGAGCCAGCTTGTCGTGATCATGGAAACGGTACATATTATCGCCGAATCCGAGGGCGAGGTGCCATGACAGACGGGTCTTCTTCCACTTGGCAAACCAATCCAGTTCGGTGCCGGGCTTGATGAAGAACTGCATTTCCATCTGCTCGAACTCACGCATACGGAAGATAAACTGGCGGGCTACAATCTCGTTACGGAAAGCCTTACCGATCTGTGCAATACCGAAAGGCAGTTTCATACGGCCGGTCTTCTGAACGTTGAGGTAATTTACAAAGATACCCTGTGCGGTTTCAGGACGCAGATAAATCTTCATGGAGCTGTCGGCAGTAGAGCCCATCTCGGTTGAGAACATCAGGTTGAACTGGCGTACATCCGTCCAGTTCTTGGTGCCGCTGATCGGATCGACGATTTCCTCATCGAGAATGATCTGCTTCATGCCTTCGAGGTCGATGCCGCCAGGGGCGTTCATCACTTCCTGATAGCGCTTATGAAGGTTGTCGTATTTCTCCTGATTCTCAAGTACACGGGCATTGGTGGCACGGAATTTCTCTTCGTCGAAGCTGTCGCCGAATTTCTTCCTGGCTTTTTCGACCTCCTTATTCATCTTGTCCTCGTACTTGGCGAGCTGTTCCTCAATGAGCACGTCGGCACGATAGCGCTTCTTGGAATCGCGGTTGTCGATCAAAGGATCGTTAAAGGCATCCACGTGACCGGAAGCTTTCCAGGTAGTCGGGTGCATGAAGATGGCTGCGTCGATACCCACGATGTTCTCGTGCAGTTTGGTCATTGCTTCCCACCAATAACGCTTGATGTTGTTTTTCAGTTCAACACCGTTCTGTCCATAGTCGTAAACTGCGCCCAGACCATCGTAAATTTCACTGGAAGGGAATACGAAACCATACTCCTTGCTGTGCGAAACAAGCTTTTTGAATACTTCTTCTTG
>JAGBQS010000241.1 GCA_017632695.1 Bacteroidales bacterium | reverse complement strand
CCTTCTCGAACCAAGGCTTCTTACCCTCAACGTACTTAGCCTGTGGATACTGGTCAACATATTCCTTGATACGGCCACGCTGAACCTGCTTCAAATCGAAGATGTAGTCGAGCTTAGCGCGATCGATGCCTTCCGGATCATAGATGTAACCGTCGGAATCAGACATGGTCATTGGGATACCGCCCAACTGAAGAACCTTCTCGGCAGCATACTGAGCCACGTTACCGGCACCCGAAATCAGCACTTTCTTGCCCTTGATCTCGTTACCCTTGGTACGGAGCATGGCGCGGAGGAAGTAAACAGTACCGTAACCGGTAGCCTCAGGACGGATCAGCGAACCGCCGAACTCAATGCCCTTGCCGGTCAGAACGCCCTGGAACTGACGGGTGTACTTCTTATAAGCACCGAACATGTAGCCAACTTCACGACCACCTACACCGATATCGCCGGCAGGAACGTCGCAGTCAGGACCGATGTGACGGGTCAACTCGAGCATGAAGGCCTGGCAGAAACGCATTACCTCGGCGCTGCTCTTGCCACGTGGAGAGAAGTCTGAACCACCCTTGGCACCACCCATTTGAAGGGTTGTGAGCGAGTTCTTGAAAGTCTGCTCGAAAGCCAGGAACTTCAGGATACCCAGGTTAACCGACTTGTGGAAACGGATACCTCCCTTGTATGGGCCAATGGCATTGTTGTGCTGGATGCGGTAACCCATGTTGGTCTGAATGTTACCCTTATCGTCCATCCAGGTCACACGGAACTGATAAACGCGATCCGGAATGCAGAGGCGCTCAATCAGGTTTACCTTATCAAACTCAGGATGTTTGTTGTACTCCTCCTCGATGGTACCGAGGACCTCTTCTACTGCCTGGTGATACTCAGGCTCATTGGGGAATCTCTGCTTCAGATTCTCAAGAACTTTTTTTGCGTCCATTGATGTAAATGGTTTTAAATAATATAAATGTAATAAGAATTTGCCTTAATACAATACTTTTTCTGTTTCGCGGTGCAAAGTTAGAGAAAAGAAATCATATCTCCAAATATTTTTTGCAAAAAATAATCAAAAGTGCAAAAAAAATGGAAAAAAGTGCGATTTTTAGGAAACTTTATGCAAATTGTCAGTATTTTTGCAATAAAACGACATCTTTCCATCTGAAGTACCCTCCGCTTTTCAGTTTTGCAATGGATTGTCGGAATCGGTTTCCATTTTTCAACCAAACGAGGCTATCGGAAAGCATTTTTCGACAAATAGACACTTTTTATCCCCATATTCTGACAGTTTTTTGCCAAAAATGATTCAGTTATCAATTTTATTGCTATATTTGCAGCACCATACCTATATAATATAAAGATGAAGAAACTTTTTCTGCTCGATGCCTACGCATTGATCTATCGCGCCTATTACGGGTTCATCAGCAAACCGTTAGTGAACAGCAAGGGTCTGAACACCGGAGCCATCTTCGGTTTCGTGAAAACTTTGCAGGATGTGCTCGGCGGAGAGCATCCCGACTACATAGCCGTGTGCTTCGACCCCAAAGGAGGCTCGTTCCGCAACCGGGAGTTCCCTTCGTACAAGGCCCAGCGCGAAGCACAGCCCGAAGATATTACGAAAGCCATCCCCTGGATCAAGCAGATCATCGAGGCATACCGGATACCGATTTTCGAGGTTAAGGGCTACGAGGCCGACGATGTGGTAGGCACCCTATCGCGCATGGCCGATGAAACAGGCGCCTACGATACTTATCTGATGTCGCCCGACAAAGACTACGCCCAGCTGGTGACCGACCGCAGCCGTATCTTCAAGCCCAAGAGCTTCGGACCCGGCTACGAGATGCTCGACGTGCAGGCCGTGCTGACCAAATACGGGCTGCAGAATACCCTGCAGGTAATTGACATGCTGGGACTGCAGGGCGATACGGCCGACAATATTCCCGGCTGCCCGGGCGTAGGCCCCAAAACTGCCCAGAAACTGATTGCCGACTTCGGATCGGTGGAGGAACTGCTGAAACAGGTGGAGGAAGCCCATAACCAGGGCAAGCAGGAACTGCCCAACCTGAAGAAAGGCATGTTTGCCAAGATTCTGGAAAACACGCAGCAGATACGCGACTCAAAGTATCTGGCTACCATCTGCCGCGAGGTTCCCGGCCTGACCCTCGACGAAGAGGTGCTGAAACTTCAGGAACCCAATCGCGAAGAACTGATCCGCCTGTTCGACGAACTGGAATTCCGCACCCTGCGCGATAAGATGAAGGCCGAAGCCGGAGGTGCCGTCACCCAGCAGGACACAGCAACCGCTCCCGATGCGTCCGAAGCGGAGGCCCCAGCCCAAACCGCCGTTCCCTTGCAGACTATCCGCGACATCCATACAGACTATGTGATTTGCGATACGCCTGAAAAACGGCAGGACCTGATCGGGCAGCTGTTCTTCTGCCCGGAGTTTGCCTTCGATACCGAAACCACCTCCACAAACGTCATGGACGCCGAACTGGTGGGCATCAGCTTTGCCGTCGAGGGACATCGGGCCTGGTATGTTCCGGTTCCCGCCAATCGGGAGGAAGCTCTCCGGATCGTCGATGAACTGCGTCCCGTTCTGGAAAACGAAGGTACCCTCAAGATTGCACAGAACCTGAAGTATGACTATTCGGTCCTGAAACGCTACGGACTGGAAGTGGCCAATCCGACCTTCGACACCATGATTGCCCACTACCTGCTCCAGCCCGAACAGCCGCACAACATGGACTACCTGTCGGAGGTGTACCTGAAATATACGCCTATCCCGACTTCGGCCCTCATTGATACGGGTGGCAGCCGAAAGAAGAAAGAACCGAAACCCTACGTGGAAGACCTGTTCGCTATGGCCGACAGTGACGAAGAACAGCCGCTACCCCAAACCATGCGCGACTGTCCGGTAGACCAGGTGGCCGAATACTGTTGCGAGGACAGCGACGTAACCTACCAGCTGGCCCAATTGCTGCGCGCCCAGCTGAAGGAGGAAAAGATGACCTCACTGTTCGAAACCATCGAGATGCCGCTCGTTAAGGTGCTGGCCGACATGGAACTGACAGGCGTCCGCCTCGACACATCGGCCCTGAAAGAATCGGAAGCCGTGCTGAACGATGAACTGAAAAGACTGGAAGACCGTCTTACCGGACTGGCCGGACACCCCTTCAATCCGCTGTCGCCCAAGGCCGTTGCCACCGTGCTCTACGACGAACAGCAGATGGATCCCAAGAGCAAGCAGCGCAGTACGGCCGAAGAAATCCTGCAGCAGCTGAAAGGAAAGGTGGCCGATGCCCCCGAGAAAGTTGCAATCATAGACGATATCCTGACCTATCGCGGCATCCGCAAGCTGCTCAGCACCTACATCGAAGCTTTACCACAGGAAATCAATCCGCAGACTGGCCGCATCCACACGTCGTTCAACCAGACCGTAACGTCGACGGGCCGCCTGTCATCGTCGAACCCCAACCTGCAGAACATCCCGATCCGCGACGAACTGGGACGCGAACTGCGCAAGGCGTTCATTCCGGACGAGGGCGAAGTGTTCTTCAGCGCCGACTACAGCCAGATCGAACTGCGCCTGATGGCCCACCTGAGCCAGGACCCGAACATGCTCGAGGCCTTCCAAAGCGGCGAGGACATCCATCGCGCCACAGCTGCCAAGATCTATCATCTGGAACCGTCGGAGGTTACCAAACTGCAGCGCACCAAGGCCAAGACAGCCAACTTCGGTATCATTTACGGCATATCGGTTTTCGGTCTGGCCAGCCGCCTGAACATTCCCCGCTCCGAAGCCAAGGAACTCATCGACGGATACTTCGCCACCTACCCGAAGGTCAAGGAATATATGGACCGCAGCATCGAAGCCGCCCGACAGAAGGGTTATGTGGAAACGCTCTTCGGCCGCAAGCGCATGCTGCCCGATATCCATTCGGCCAACGCCACCGTACGCGGTTATGCCGAACGCAACGCCATCAATGCGCCCATTCAGGGAACGGCTGCCGATATCATCAAGATTGCGATGGTGCGCATTGCCCGCCGCCTGCAAAAAGAAAAGATGCATGCCAAGCTGCTCATTCAGGTACATGACGAACTGAACTTTTCCGTTCCCGAAAACGAACTTCCCAAACTCCAGCAACTGGTACTCGAGGAAATGGCTTCAGCCTGCCAGCTCAGCATTCCTCTGATTGCCGACTGCGGCAGCGGAAAGAACTGGTTGGAGGCACACTGATCGGACTGTTCAGTTACAAACAGACTCAAAACAACTATAAATAAGTCAGGCAGAGAACTCTCACAGTTGTCTGCCTGACTCATTCGTTTAAACTAAAACTATTAACTACATGATCTTTCTCTGCATTCCGAAGTCTTAAAGACTCACTTCAGGAACAATTTGTCCGTCCAGGAGGTTGATGACACGCTGTGCATAACCGGCATCGCGCTCCGAGTGGGTGACCATCACGACGGTGGTACCCTCCTGGTTCAGCTGGGTCAGGAGTTGCATCACCTCGAGGCCGTTTTTCGAGTCGCGGTTACCCGTAGGCTCGTCGGCAAGTATAATCTTGGGATTCATCACAACGGCACGGGCGATGGCTACGCGCTGCTGCTGACCTCCGGAAAGCTGCTGGGGGAAGTGGTGGGCACGATGGCTGATAGCCATACGTCGCAGCACTTCTTCAACCCTCGCTTTGCGCTCCTTCTTGGGAACGCCGAGATAGGTCAGGGGCAGTTCCACATTTTCCTCTACATTCAACTCGTCAATCAGGTTGAAGCTCTGGAACACGAAACCGATCTGTCCTTTGCGAACCTTGGTGCGCTGACTCTCCTTCAACCTACCTACTTCCTCGCCATCGAGGTAATAGGTTCCGCTGGTGGGATTGTCGAGCAAGCCCAATATATTCAACAAGGTAGACTTGCCACAACCCGAAGGCCCCATGATGGCTACGAACTCACCTTTCTGTACTTCGAGCGATACACCGCCCAATGCTACGGTTTCCACCTCTTCCGTGCGGAACACCTTCTGGATGTTTTCTAATTTTATCATAAATATGTTGTTTAAATTGTTTTATCAGTGAATTATTCATTCTTCAAATAATTGACCGGATTACTGTTCGAAACCCGATAGCAACCGATACATACTACACTTAGGATTATTGCAGTTACTGCCAGTACACATACCAAAAACATCAGAGGCGGAAGCGAAGATTTTTCGCTAAACTGTTCCAGCCATATCCGTGCCACATACCAAGCGCACAAAGCGCCAATCAATACAGCGGGCAGTGCTACTTTCAGAATGTCGGCCTGGAAAAGATAAAGTACATCCCTCGTCCTGGCTCCATTCACTTTTCGGATAGCGATTTCCTTCTGTCGGCGTGCCATCTCTCCAGCCAGATACCCGATCAATCCGATCAGGGCGATAATCAGAGCTACCACTCCGCCAATCATTACAGTAATCCGGAATCGGCGAGCATCTGAATACAAACCGATTATCATCTGATTATATGGAATGATGGCGATATCCGGATTATCAGTTACCAATTCCTTGACAACCTGATTAGCTTCCTTCAATCCATCCATTGTATGAAAACGGATAATAATATAATGCATATAATCGGCATTTTGGCTGTAAAAGCAGACACTTGCTCGAGGATCCGGATGGGTAATACTACCCAAACGTGTGTTCTCGTAAACACCCACAATGGTGTATAGACCATCAAAGGAAGTACAATGTATCTGCTTACCTACGGCCTGATCCCATCCGGCCAGTTCACGCATGCGTTCCTCAAACTTACGACTCACCATCACCTCCCGCAGCGTATCCGTCTGCTCAGTAAAGGTTTGTCCTGATATTACAGGAATGCCCAATACGTCGAAGTAACCATCACCAACATAAAAAAGGTCGGCAATATTCATATACTCATGATCATCTTCAGGCAAATAGATATTGTCGCCACTTTGACCCTCGGTCAAGTTGGCATAAGACATAGTAACACCCTTTACTGCCGATAATTTGCGCAGTTCATCGACAACCAACTGTCGTTGTCCTCCAGAAACTCCGTCAACCTTCATAATACCTAATGAAGAATAGTCGTAACCCGTATCATCGTTTATCATCATCCGATATTGACGACCCACTACCATTAACAAAACAATTAGGAATGTTGCCGATGCGAACTGTAAGCCCAACAGCATCATTTTCCATATCCTATGGCTCTGAGTATAGTTCTTAAAGGCGGCTGCTACGGGAATGTGAGTATATATCCAACTTGGCACCATACCGGTAATCAGAAGTACCACCAGACATGTCAGCAAGATCATAAACACATTGCTATCCAACTTCAGAATCAGCAATAAAGGAGTACCGGTCAATTCTTCGATTGTATCTTTGAAAAAGAACAACAGAAGGGAAGCTAATGCCAGTGACAGCACCAGATGGACCGCGCTTTCCGACATTACCTTACGATATATATGGTATGATCCGGCTCCATAGCATTTATGAACTGCCATCTCTCGTGCTCGTCGGCTGATGCCACCAATCACCAACAGCAGGTAATTCATAACGGCACATCCAATAAGAACTACCGCCAAAATGGACAGAATCCAGGTCATACGTCGCGTGTCCTCATCATGGGTATGAAATTCTGCTAACGGCTGTAAAGAAAAATCCAGTTCCACACCTGCCTTTTTCAAATCCTCCAAAGGCAGGTTCTCTTGCTTCATTTTTTCAATTTGCGGTTTCAAGTCATCTGCACCTACGCCTTTGGCCAGACGTACATAACTTTCATAACGATCGTTACCCACCCAATTCTCACGCCCGTCAAACGTAATCTTGGTAATAGTCGGCATACTGACCATCACCTGCAAATTGTGCAATTTGGAATTCAGTGGAATATCTTCATAGACTCCTCCGATGGTCAAGGCCCATCCGCCACGCTTGTTAAAAAAGACAATTCTTCCCATAACATCGCCACCTAACTTTTCGGCCAGCGAACGGGATACCATACAGTAATCCACCCGACTGAGTGCCTGTTTGGAATCACCCGCCAACACTCGGAAGGGGAATACATCGAAGAAGCAGCTGTCAACCAAAGCGTAGTTGGTACAAACGCGCTTGTCTTCCTCTGTCACAATGGGCATATCCCACGCAAAGTCGGTATAGCGTGTAGCCGCTTCCACTTGCGGGCAATAGCGTTCCAAACCTGGAGCTATAGCACCGGCTGTCTTCGGATAATGTTTGTATTCTCCTTCCAAAACCCAATCTTCACATACCACATAAATGCGATCGCTTGTCGGAAAAAAGTTATCCCACGACTGTTCGAAGCCGGCCTTGCCTATCAATACGATACCAGTAGCCAATCCTACGGCCAGACACACTATTTTTATCCAATTGTGCTGCCCACGTTGATTGAGAGATTTTAATACGTTCATATTATTTATAATTTTCTGATGCAAAGTTACGGTATAAAAATGAATCCGCCAAGGCTTTTCACCCTGACGGAAACAGTTTGTCAAATATTTAGACAGTTCGATGTATGATTCTTTGACGGCAGATTCCCAAACATAGACTAAATGGCAAACAAGTCATCAAGTTTGACCTTGCTCTGAATCATCTCAGTGTATTTTCCACGAGACAATCCCTCTGTTGTTATCATCGTGAGCCAAGGAGTGTGTCGCAGTCCTGTCTCAGAACAGAAAGCATTACTGCGATAACATATCTTGTTGTATTCTTCTTTATCAAGAGCATATTCACCTTGACAGTATTTCACTTCGCAGATATTGACGATGTTGTCGGCCCTCTCTATAACTATATCTATCTGAGCTGCCGGAGTCGATGACTTGCTTCGCCAGGAATAGACGAGTGTCGAGATGGCATCTATCCTCAGTGCCTGTTTGATTTGCTGAACATGTGCCATACAGATGCGTTCAAACGTCAGTCCCATCCAAGAGTTAACTTCCGGTGTGTTGATATGATGGGTCCAATACTGTTGCTCTAACTCAGCCCTGTCGATGAAAGTAAGATAGAATAGGGAAAAGAAATCGCATAGCTGATAGATAGCATCCTTCCGTTTGATTTCCTTCTCGCGGACAATATTCTTTCTTATTAAGTCGCAATAGATAAGATCTTCGAGTTTATTCCCAAGGTGACCATTGTTGGCGCATTTCAACGCAGAGGCCAGTTCCTCACGGGTCATGCCATTGCGGCTTTTACAAAGAGCCTTGATAATGTCGATATATTTTTCCGGTTTCTTATAGAGCGTGTTGAACAATCGGCGAAACTCTCGGCGCATCTGCGTGTCCAGACTGAAAAACAAGCGGTCGATATTCTGCACAAGACTCTCCTCGCGGTCAAGCAGACTAAGATAATACGGTATGCCTCCAAAAACCATATATGCCTGGAGTATCATCTGCCGATTCCATAAAAAGTGTTGTTCTTCAAGATAAGCCTCAGTTTCCTTTAGTGTAAAGGGATGAATCGGCATCTCTACAGTAATGCGGTCATGCAATCCTCCCTTGCTGTCGATGACATTAGTAATCATCCAACTGGTAGCACTGCCGCAGATAATGAATACGACGTTATCATACTGGCTGGCCCAGTTGTTCCAGAAATAACCCACAGCACCTGCCACATTCGACCCCTCGGCATCCATTGCCGGCAATTCATCGATGAAGATGATGCACTGCTCACCGCTCGCCGCTTTCGACTTCAGTGCATTCTTCAACATGATGAATGCCTGCATCCAATCTTTCGGTTGCTCCGGTATGTCGTAGTTGTAATCATTCATTGCATCGGCAAAAGCAGTAAACTGGTCTTTCAGCGATCCTTCTATCACCCCGGTCATCTTGAAAGCATACTGGTTCCTGAACATCTGATTAATTAAGAATGTTTTGCCTACACGTCTGCGTCCATATAGGGCGATAAACTCAGGACGCGGACTGTTAACGGCTGCCATCAGTCGCTTGATTTCTGTTTCTCTTCCGATGATTGATTCCATGACACCATATTTTAAGACAGCACAAAGATACAACAAATCTTTGTTATAAACAAGCATTTTGGGCGAAATCTATGCTTTTTTGAGTAGATTTCGCCCGTTTTGGACAGATTTCGGGCGAAATATATCCTTTTTGAGGGAGATTTCGCCCGAAATTGAAGGAAATACATCGAAGAAGCAGCTGTCAACCAACGCGTAGTATTCAGATGGCCCGGCGTATGGTTTGTTTATTCCGTCTTAATACTTTCTACAGGATTAGTCCTTACAGCCTTGATGATCTGGAAGCCGACGGAGAGGACTGCCACAAGGAGGGCGAAGGCACAGGTTGTGGCGAAGATCCAAGGGCTGAGGGTGATGCGATAACTGAAGTTTGTCAGCCAGTCGTTCATAATGTACCACGAGAGCGGGATTGCAATGGCGAACGATACCAGCAAAGGAGAACAGAACGTGCGGAGCATCAACAGCATTACCTCACGAGAGGTGCTGCCCATAATCTTGCGGATTCCTATCTCCTTCTGTCGCTGGCGGATAAAGAACAGCGACATACCGATGAAGCCCAGCACAGATATAACGATAGCAACGAAGGTGAAGAGTGAGATAATCTTCAGTGTGTTCCGCTGATCCTCGAAAGTCTCGGCAATGTTCTCTTCCAAACTGTTTACATACCATTTCATTTCCTCGTCCGAAACATTCATGTCCTTCAGCATCGACTCGAAAGCAACCTTTGCCCCCTTGTATCCATTGGTCTTTACCAGAAAATTCGGATATTTCAGATCTTCTTCCAGACTGATGGCAAAAGGCTCCAATTCCTGCAATACATTGATGCGATGAAAATCGCGCAATACGCCGGCAATCGGATCTTTCTTACTGCCCCAATCTATCTCCTGTGTCTCCTCGGTATAGTCCAGCTGACGTAATGCCTCTTCATTCAGATAGTATCCGCCATCCGTTGGACCATCGTCTTTCAGTACTTCCAATCCATAAAGGTCAAACGCATTCTTATCCATTTGTGTTTTGAAAACGACAATCTGTTTTTCGTCGCGACGAATAATCTGCATGCTGCAACCATGACCCGCAAAAGCCGTATTCTGGAAGAGTCCGATCTTCTCAACAAACGGCATCTTCTCCAACCGATCCCTCACTAACTGGGTCTTATCAAAATCACACATTATATAATAAAGGTTTTCTGTGTTGTAACCCAGTGGCGCATATATCAGATGACGCAACTGAAGCCAGATAACAAAGGCCGATGTAAGCATGGCAACCGTAATGACATTCTGCAAGATGATGAAAACCTTGCCGAGTATCATCTTCGAATGAAAGCGGAAGTTCCCTTTTACGATATCGATGGGCTGATATCTGGAAATCAGTCTTGAAGGCACTATACCGGAAATAATACCCAAAAACAGTATAAAGAGCAGGCAGATACTGACTGTACCCACGGTAATATCGTTCATCAAATCGATCTTTCCTTTAAATAAGGCGGCCGCTTCCTTTTGCAGACAAAAAGCCAAAGCCAATCCGACAGCAAACGAAACCGTTACCATCAGCATAGACTCCATAATCAGTTTTAGGGAAATCCGGTACTGACTGCTTCCAAAGAGACGGCGTGTAGCCATTTCCTTGGCCCTGAACCCTGTATTGGCTATAGTCAGGTTGATGTAATTGCTGATAGCAAAAAACAGGATGGCAAGTACCGCCGCCAGCAAGATATAAAGCCGGGTCTTATCTCCCTTTATCAACCCACGACCATTGTTCTGCGGAGCAAACAGAACATCGGTCAGTTTGGTCAGACACACATTCAGACCGCCCCAATTGCCCCGGTAGTTTTGCGAAAGATGATTTTTAATCACGTCTTTTTTATCATCGAGGGTCAAGCCCGGATGTAGCATCAACAAGACTTTAGCCGGACCGGATGCTCCATAGGCGCCGTTATTATTACTTAGCTTATAGCCCACTACCTGCGGATAGCGCTGCATACTGGCTATCAGTTGTGTCTCATTCGGCAGTACGGTATGATCAAAATCCTGAACAACAGCCTGAACCGTATAAACCAAGGTACTGTCATACGGATCCTCATTGCCGATCCAGACATGACGGTCTCCCACAATCTGTAATGATTCGCCGATGGGATCTGTTTCACCAAACAACCGTTTTGCCAGACGTTCGGTAATGACGCACTTATCGGGGGCATCCAAAGCTGTCTGGCGGTCTCCTTTCAGCAGTTCAAAGTCGAAGAATTGGAAGAAGGTAGAATCGGCCAGAAGAATGATGCCGTTTTCATTTTCGCCATCCTTGACCGTTCTGTCACCATACTTGATTTTACCCTTT
>JAGBQS010000240.1 GCA_017632695.1 Bacteroidales bacterium | reverse complement strand
TACTGTGGAACGCCCTCGGAGGCTTTCCAATCGCCGAAGTATTTGGTGATGATGTCGATCATCTGGTCGGGATCGAAATCACCCGACAGACAGATGGCTACGTTGTTAGGAACGTACCAGGTGTTGAAGTAGTTGCGGATGTTGATGAGCGAAGGATTCTTCAGATGCTCCTGGGTACCGATGACGGTCTGCTTGCCGTACGGATGGCTGGGGAACAGGGACTGGTCGATGGCCTCGAGCTCCTTGCGGATATCGACTGTCATGGCGATGTTCTTCTCTTCGTAAACGGCCTCCAGCTCGGTATGGAACAGACGGAACACCGGATCCATGAAACGGTTGGCCTGTACCTTGGCCCAGTTTTCAATCTGGTTGGAAGGAATGTCCTCCACATAGCAGGTAACATCCTCGCTGGTGTAGGCATTGGTTCCCTTGGCTCCGATCAGGGACATCATCTTGTCGTACTCATTCGGGATGGCATAGGTGGCTGCAATGCCCGAAATGCTGTCAATCTGATGATATATCTGCTTGCGCTCTTCAGGATCGGTCTTGGTACGATACACTTCGTACAAGTCGGTAATCTGATCCAGATAAGGCTTCTCGGCAGCATAGTCCTGGGTGCCGAACGATGAGGTTCCCTTGAACATCAGGTGCTCCAGATAATGAGCCAGACCGGTAGTTTCGGCCGGATCGTTCTTGCCGCCTGTGCGCACGGCAATATAGGTCTGGATGCGCGGAGTCTCGGTATTGACCGTCATATAGACTTTCAATCCATTGGGAAGGGTGTAGATTTTGGCATTCAACGGATCGTTCCCAACGGTCTCGTACTCGTACTTACTGCCAGAGCAACTGGACAGTCCAACAGCCAGCAGCATACCAAGTGTCAAGGCCGCGAATTTTGTAAGTTTCATTGCGAAATGGGTATTAAAGTTAAAAAATTACAGATTAAACGGTTTATCTGACTGGGTGCAAAGTTACGTATTTTTTAAATAAGAAGGAAGAATTCGTGCAGAATTCTTCCCTTTTTGTAACTAACAGACAGTTATTTGTAACAAATGGCAGTTAAAAATGGTATAAAAAACCGATTTTCCCCCATCGTCCGGGCTGCCTGATGTAACTGTAGTCATAGTATGTCCGGTTCAGCAGATTGGAACAGTCGGCATAGAGCGACCAATGCCGGTCGTCCCACGACAGGCGTC
The DNA here is from genome assembly GCA_017632695.1 of Bacteroidales bacterium. Lineage (GTDB taxonomy): Bacteria > Bacteroidota > Bacteroidia > Bacteroidales > UBA3663 > Liminaster. Next base: position 1,014 of record JAGBQS010000240.1, on the reverse strand, counting down.
CGTCGAGGAGCGCATACGGACTATTACCCGCTCCGACCCGGTCCTGCCAGCGCCACGAAAGCGAAAGATTGAGCCGGGCCGCCAGCTTGGATTCGGCCTGCAGCACTACCTTGTGACGCAAATACTCCATGGCGTACTTGCTGGTCACAATGGGGCGGCCGTAGGACAGGTTTTCGTCAATATAGGCATACTGCACACCTATCTTCTGCAAGCGGCTCCCGGTCCAGACTTCGCGCGGCAGGAAGGCGGCACTGCCTTCGACTGCGAAATTATAGAGCCTGAAATTGCCGCTGCGGAAGGTGCCGGTTGCCGAGGGATCGGCGGCCTGTTCTTCCGCCAGCTCCTCGGGATAGATCACCCAGTCGATCATATCGGTCTTGTGACTGTAAAAAACGGAGGCTTCCATGCGCCAGCCTGCCCGGCGGAATCGGGCTCCCAAGGAAACATCGTTGGTCTTTTCGGGCTTCAGGTCCTGCGTCCCTTCGATATTCTTGCCGCTGTAGTACAGATCGGTGAAGGTGGGCATCCGGAGCGCCATGTTCCACGACAGGAACAGCTTGCTGTAATCCGTAGGCCGCCAGGCTACATCGACGCCCGGATAAACGCGCCACCGGTAATCCAGTCCGGTGTTCATGTTGGCCAGCATGCCGACGGAAAAGGACCATCGGTCCAGAAGCACGTTGTGTTCCATAAAGGCCGACAGGTTGGTGCGCGCTGCATGGTGGGTGTACCGGGTGGAATCGGACAAGCCGTCACGACCACGGACATCGAACCAGCGGCTCTGTTCCATCGGTTCGCCCAATTTGGTGCTGTAGATGCCTTCGTTGCGCATCTCAAAACCGAAGGAGGTCTTTCCGCATGCGGTTTCGAACCAGCTGTTCAGTGAAGCGGCCCAGGTATCAACCTGATGGAAGTTCTCGCCTGTCGGACTTCCTTTGTGCCACTGGTAATGGTCGAACCAGCGGTTCCAGCTGACGGCAGGTAGGAAATGCAGACGTCCTGCACGTGTATCAG
>JAGBQS010000239.1 GCA_017632695.1 Bacteroidales bacterium | reverse complement strand
AATGACTAAATAACATGTAGATATATAATAAAGCACAGGAGTAGAATACCTTTGCAGAAATTAATGTAATTTGTGCTGTAAAGCTCATTTTCCAGATGGCTTTATGCACACAAAAACGGGTTCCCTTCGGCTGAAAGGAACCCGTAATTATAAAGATTGTATTACTGTTTATTCATTGTCAAGGTTCTGCTCCTCGAGCGTGTACTGGGAGCTGCCGTCGAAGCAATGCGTGCAGACCTGGCTCTTGTCCAAACCGATGGCGTTGATGAGATCCTCGAGCTTGGTAAACTTCAGCGAATTCAGTCCGAAACGCTTCTGGATGATCTGTACCATCTGTTTGTATTCGGGCGAATCGGTAGTGGCGTAGGCCTTCAGACGCTCCGGATTGTTGGCGGCTTCCTGTCCCTCGATGTCGGCAATGATGCGGCGTGTGATGAGCTCCATGTCGGAACGCGACGAGGTGAAGTTGATGAACGGACAGCCGTAAACCAGCGGAGGGCAGGCAATACGCATGTGAACCTCCTTGGCACCGGCCTCGAAGAGGCAGGCGGTATTGTCGCGCAGCTGGGTGCCGCGCACAATCGAATCGTCGCAGAAGAGCACGCGCTTGTCCTTCAGGATGGACTTGTTCTGGATGAGCTTCATCTTGGCTACCAGGTTGCGCATCTCCTGATTGACAGGGGTAAACGAACGGGGCCACGTTGGCGTGTACTTGGAGACGGCACGCATGAAGGGGCAGCCGTGTCCGTGTGCATAGCCGATGGCCATACCGGTGCCGGAGTCCGGGATGCCGCAGGCGCAGTCCACGTCGGTATCATCGTTCTTGCCCATGGTGTAGCCGGTGGCGTTGCGGACCTCTTCGGTATTGCGGCCTTCGTAGTCGCTGGTAGGAAATCCGTAGTAAACCCAGAGGAAGGCGCAGATCTGCATCCGGTGGTTGGGCTTGCGGAGTACCTCCATGCCGTCGGCCTTCAGCTTGACAATCTCGCCGGGGCCCAGGAACTTCTCGATCTCGTAGCCCAGGTTCGGGAAGGAGGTGGTCTCGCTGGTTACGGCGTAACCGTCCTTCTTGCGGCCGATTACCACAGGGGTGCGTCCCCAGCTGTCGCGTGCGGCAATGATACCGTCTTCGGTAAGCAGAACCATGGTGCACGAGCCCTTGAAAGTGCGGAAGACGTTCACGATGCCCTCCACGAAGTTCTTGCCCTTCACAATCAGGCAGCCGACAAGCTCCGTCTGGTTGAAGCGTCCGGACGAGAACTCGGTGAGGTGCATGCCGTCGGCGAGGAGCTGGCGGGCAATATCCTCGATGTTCAGGATCTTGGCCACCGTAACGATGGCGAAGCGTCCGAGGTGCGAATTGAACAGCTGCGGCTGCGCATCGGTATCGCTGATGATACCCAGGCCGCTGGTGCCGAGGACCTTGGGGAACTCCTCCTCGAACTTCGGACGGAAATAGGCGTTCTCGATGCTGTGGATGGCGCGCTTGAAGCCCAGTTCGGGATCGTAGGTAACCATACCTGCGCGGCGTGTTCCGAGGTGACTGTTATAGTCGGTGCCGTAGTAAACGTCGGCGGCGCAGGGTGTAGTGCAAATTGAACCAAAAAAACCAGCCATGTATGTGTCTTGCTAAAACAGTTACATTTCAATAGGGTTATACCAGATGACGGATAAGCTCCTCGCGGTCGCCGCACAGCATGTCGATGACAGGAATCTCGATCATGGTGTAGGCACCCGGCTTCTGTTTCATGGCAGCGCGTGCCACGTTGACCAGTACCTGCGAGGTGAGGGCAGGGTTGTTGATCTTCATGTCGAACTCAAACAGCTGGTTGTGCGTCTTGCCGCTTACGCCCTTGCGGACCAGATTCACGCCGTGACCTACGTCGTTGAGGTCGTCCACGCAGTCAACCTGCTGCACGTGGGTCTCGTCGTTCACAAAGTACGGATCGGCCTTGATGGCAGCCTCCACCTGCTTGAAGTCGGCACCTTCCTCGAGCTCCACGTAAACCATGCGGCGATGGATGCCTGTACCTACAGGGATGGTCATGCTGAGTGCATCCTTAACGCCGGGGATGGCACGGACGGCTACCGAATGGCCCATGGAACGTCCGGGGCCGAAGTTGGTGTAGGTAACGCCCTTGGGTGCCAGACTCTGCATCAGGGTGCGTACGATGGAATCCGAACCGGGGTCCCAGCCAGCCGAAATGATGCTGACTGCATTGTGCTGTTTGGCTGTCTCGTCGAGCGAACGGCGGAGATCGACGATCTGCGTGTGGATGTCGAAGCTGTCGACGGTGTTGATTCCCAGCGCCAGACACTTCTTGGCATATTCTTCGACCTTGCGGGTAGGAGTTGCCAGAATGGCGACGTCAACGTCCTTCAGTTCGGCAATATCCTTCACGATAACGACATTCTCCAACTCGGCGGGTCTGTTGTCAGCCCCGTTGCGACGTACAATACCTGCTAACTCAAAATCTGGAGCAGCCTCGATGGCCTCGAGCGCATACTTGCCAATGTTGCCATAACCGACAATGGCGGCACGGATTTTTTTCATAACCTTAATATTAATATATGTAACTAAAGAGGATGATCAAATTGCAAATCGTAGAAAAACGGCGCAAGTTTAGTGAAAAATCGGCAACTGACAAAATTTTTGCCGAAAAAAATAGTTACATTTAGTTTTTTTTTGTAATTTTGCACCCGTTTTCAATCAAGACTTTTTATTTTTTCCGACAATGATAAATCCGAGGACTATTAAAATCAGCGATTATAACTACATTCTGCCCGACGAACGGATAGCCAAATATCCCCTGAGCGAACGCGACCAATCGAACCTCCTGGTTTACAGGAACGGCCAGATCGGACAGCGGCACTTCTTCGACCTGCCGGAACTGATCCCCGCAGGCTCCATGATTGTTTTCAACAATACGAAGGTGATTCAGGCACGTCTGCATTTCCGCAAGCCTACGGGCGGTATGGTGGAGGTGTTCTGCCTGGAGCCGGATGCCCCCAAGGACTATCAGCAGAACTTTGCCGCCGAAAGCGAATGCCAGTGGATCTGCCTGGTGGGCAACAGCAAGAAATGGAAGGAGGGAAGCCTCCAAATGGAAGTCGGTCTGAAGGACGGACGCCGGACCGTTCTGTACTGCGAACGCGCCGGCGAAACAGGACCGTCGCAGAAGATCCGTTTCCATTGGGAGGGAGGCATGAGCTTTGCCCAGATTCTGGATGCCATCGGCGAACTGCCCATTCCTCCCTATCTGAACCGCGCTACCGAAGAGAAGGACAAGGAAACTTACCAGACGGTTTACAGCCGCATCAAGGGCAGCGTGGCGGCTCCTACGGCGGGTCTGCATTACACCGAAAAGGAGCTCGGGGCGCTGAAGGAGAAAGGGGTAAGCCTGCAATACCTGACCCTGCATGTGGGTGCCGGCACCTTCAAGCCCGTGAAGAGCGAGACTATCGAGGGTCACGACATGCATACGGAATTCATCTCGGTTCCCAAAAGCGTGATCGAGGCAATTGCCGCCTTCCTGAAGAACCGCCGGCCGGAGGCACGTTTTGTGGCTACGGGAACCACTTCGGTCCGCACGCTTGAGAGCCTTTACTACATCGGCGAGAAGATTGCCGCACTGAAGCAGGAGGGAGGCTTCGGCCGGATTCATCCCGAAGACCTGGTGGTACACCAGTGGGAGCCCTACGACTATCAGCATACAATGCCGGTAGCCGATGCCATCCGGCAGGTGCTTGAGTATCTGACCGCTACCGGACAGGATACGCTGGTGACGGCTACCCAGATCCTGATTGCCCCGGGCTTCAGGTACAGGCTGGTGGATACCATCGTTACGAACTTCCACATGCCGCAAAGCACGCTGCTGCTGCTGGTTTCGGCCTTTGTGGACGGCGACAATCCCGACGGTCCGAACTGGCACCGCATCTACCGGTATGCCCTCGACAACGGCTTCCGTTTCCTGTCGTACGGCGATTCGAGTATTTTGTTCAATGATTAAATGAAAAGTCTATTTGGCAAACATTATTCGAAAGCGCCTTTTTGCAAACAATTTTGCTGTAAAATTGGTACAATCTAATATTTTTTATTAACTTTGCAGCGTCAAAATTGACAAGTGTTATTCAATCACATATTTACAAACATTTAAAACAAAATTTAAGATGACAAAAGTAGCTATTAACGGTTTCGGTCGTATCGGCCGTCTCGCTTTCCGTCAGATGTTTGAGGCTCCAGGTTATGAGGTAGTTGCTATCAACGACCTTACCAGCCCTAAGATGCTCGCTCACCTCTTGAAGTATGATACTGCTCAGGGTGGTTT
>JAGBQS010000021.1 GCA_017632695.1 Bacteroidales bacterium | reverse complement strand
GGAATGGAATCGCGCAGCATCAGGGCCTCAAGCAGTTCCGACGAATCCGGTTTCGAGACCCAGACATCGCCCGACTGTGTGACTTCGAGCGTCAGTGATGCGCCGGAAGTGGCATACAGACGCGCCAGGTGTCCGTGCTGGTCGTAAACAAACAACTCGTCGGCATCGATGGGAGCCTGACCCTCATACGAGAAATGTCCCTGAACAACCGGCAGGACGATTTCCTCGAACGCCGGAACCGTATCGCCCATAGCCGAGAAAAAGGACTCGTGCCGGTCCACCATCAGGGTGACAAAACTGTCGACCAAAACCGAATCCTGCCACAGGGTTCCGACCAGCGAGTACGGCTTGCCGTTCGATACCCGGCGCTGATCGCCCCCACCACAGGAAACCGCCAGCAGCAGACCTGCCATGCATCCTATAAACAGCAGTATTTTCTTCATCAGTATTTTCGGAATTTTTCGTTATTACGCTTGGTTACTGCCATACATTCCATCTCAATCAGCCACGACGGACGGCAGATAGGTGCCAGGGTTATCACCTTCGGGACTGACGGGAACTGACGGTCGAACATCTCCTTCACAACGGCATAATCGGCCGGATCGCGCAGATAGACCACAATCTGAGCCAGGTCTTCGAAGCCGGCATTGCCTTCGTGCAGCAGACATTCCACATTTTCCCACATACGACGGGTCTGCCGTACAATGTCGCCCTCGTACATCACCTTGCCCTCAGCATCGATGGAAGCCGTACCCGACACCAGAATCTGGGCACGGTCGCCGTACTCAACCGCAGTAGCCCGCTCGAAGGTCACACCGTACAGAGCCGTCGGACTCATGTGCGAAAGCGCCTGCAGATGCCGGACCTGACCGGCCTCGAAGCCCGTCAGCGCATAGGTGCCCAACTGCACGATGGCTCCAGGCTTTTCGGGTACGCCGCCGATACCGGTCGAAGCTATGAAGTGCGTATGTTCCGTAAGTCCCTGTTCCCGGAAGTTTTCCTTCCGGGCCTTCACCAGGCCGGCATAGTGTGTATCAACGTCGCGCACAAAGAACCAGGTCCGCAGACAGTTGTCGGCAAACCGCGCTCCGAACTGCGTGAGCGAATCCTCGTACGCCTGCAACAAGGATTGCGTCTGCGCATACGAATCTCCCTCCGGACACTGCAACCGGCCTTTGTAAAGATGCGTGTACCCTCCGTGACTGACTGTCACGAATCCGTCCTGCTCACTCACCTCAGCTCCCCGTACCAGATACATCCATCCGGCAATCTTGGAGCCGTCGAGCGGCGGCTGCTGGATGCACGATGTGGCAGCATCCTTGGGTAAGGCATCGGCCTGATTGGCGGCATCGCTTAAAAAGAAACGCCTGAACACCAGCTGTGTCCCTCGGAAAGCATCGGTCTGCAACAAACGTTCCCCAGCCTTCAGAAGCCGGTCTGACTGTCCGCTGAAAAGTTCTCCACGCGATTCCACATGGAGCATGACGTGATACTCCGAAACTTCGCCGGCACAAGCCGACAGGTTCGGAGAAAAAAAAGATACTTCGGCCCTGACACCGAGTTCCGGCCAGTTATATTGTGTTGTT